>CAJASG010000268.1 GCA_903944555.1 uncultured beta proteobacterium | reverse complement strand
GGGTGGCGATGGCCTTGGCTTCTTCTGCGCGAAGTGGAAACCTGCAGCGTGCCGCGCTGGTCCTGGTTTTTGTGATTCCCATGGCCATTCCCGCGGCTCTGCGTGAATGGTCTGCCCCTGCGGGTAGCCTGTCGGTGACCCTGTTGCAGGGCAATATTCCCCAGGATGAAAAATTTGAGCCAGGCTCCGGCGTGCCCTTGGCGCTGAACTGGTATGCGGCGCAGTTGCAAGCCGCGCGGGGCGACCTGGTGGTGGCGCCTGAAACCGCCATTCCGTTGCTGCCACAGCAACTGCCTGAAGGCTATTGGTCGGCCCTGACGCGCCGTTTTGCACAAGGCGGTCAGGCCGCATTGGTGGGAATTCCCTTGGGCAGCTATTCCGAGGGCTACACCAATTCGGTGCTGGGGCTGGCCGCGAACCAGTCGCAGCCGTGGCGTTATGACAAACACCACTTGGTACCCTTCGGAGAGTTCATTCCGCCCTTGTTCAAGTGGTTCACGCAACTGATGAACATTCCGCTGGGCGATTTCAACCGCGGTGCGCTGGGCCAGCCTTCGTTTGCCTCCCACGGGCAGCGGCTGGCGCCCAACATTTGTTACGAAGATTTGTTTGGCGAAGAGTTGGGTGCGCGTTTCAAAGATCCGCAGTTAGCCCCCACCATCTTTGTCAATGTAAGCAACATTGGCTGGTTTGGTGACACCGTCGCCATTGATCAACATTTGCAGATCTCACGCATGCGTGCGCTGGAGTTTCAGCGGCCATTTGTGCGTGCCACCAACACCGGTGCTACGGTCATCATGGACCACCGGGCGCAAGTGACCGCTTCACTTCCCCGCCACACCCGCGGTGTGCTGGAGGGCGTGGTTGAGGGGCGCACCGGAACCACGCCGTATGCTTGGTGGGTGTCGCGATTTGGCCTGTGGCCCTTGTGGTTGCTTGGGCTGGCGGTGTTGGCTTGGGCCGTCCGTCGCAATCAACGGGCGCACCCGGGTGCTTACGCCCCGTAAAATAGAGGGTTTACTCGAACATGCGTTCCATCATGTGTCTGTGGCGCTGCCTGTCGTAGCGTCGACGTGTTGGCCAAATGACCGTGCACCCGCTCCAAAACCATGCTTACATTTCAGCAAATCATTCTCAAACTGCAGTCGTACTGGGCTGAACAGGGCTGCGCACTTTTGCAGCCCTACGACATGGAAGTTGGCGCCGGTACGTCGCACACTGCTACGTTTTTAAGAGCGCTCGGGCCAGAACCCTGGAAGGCCGCGTATGTCCAGCCCAGCCGCCGCCCCAAGGACGGCCGCTACGGCGAGAACCCCAACCGCCTGCAGCACTACTACCAATACCAGGTAGTGTTGAAGCCCGCCCCCAGCAATATTCTGGAGCTGTACCTGGGCTCGCTTGAAGCACTGGGCTTTGATTTGAAGAAAAACGACATCCGTTTTGTCGAAGACGACTGGGAAAACCCGACGCTGGGCGCCTGGGGTCTGGGTTGGGAAGTCTGGCTGAACGGCATGGAAGTCACCCAGTTCACCTACTTCCAGCAAGTGGGCGGCATTGACTGCAAACCCATCACCGGCGAAATCACCTACGGGCTGGAGCGTCTTGCCATGTACCTGCAAGGAGTGGACAACGTCTACAACCTGCAATGGACCGACGGTTTGAGCTACGGCGATGTGTACAAGCAAAACGAGGTGGAGCAGTCAACCTACAACTTCGAGCACAGTGACGCGGACTTCTTGTTTACCGCCTTCACGGCACACGAAAAGCAGGCTAAGCACCTGATTGAAGCGCAACTGGCACTGCCAGCCTACGAGCAGGTCTTGAAGTGCGCGCACAGCTTTAACTTGCTCGACGCGCGTGGTGCCATCAGCGTCACGGAGCGCGCTGCCTACATTGGCCGCATCCGCAACCTGGCGCGCAGCGTGGCCCAAAGCTACTTTGAGAGCCGGGAGCGCCTGGGCTTCCCCATGGCCCCGCGGGAATGGGTGGAACAGATGGCGAAGAAGGTGGCATGACTATGAAAAATTTACTGGTTGAACTGTTTGTAGAAGAGCTGCCGCCCAAGGCACTCAAAAAATTGGGTGAAGCGTTTTCCGGTGTCTTGGCCGATACGCTCAAGACCCAGGGCCTGGCGCCCCAGGATGCGGTGGTGACCCACTTTGCCTCGCCCCGCCGGTTGGCGGTGCATGTGACGGGCGTGTCGGCGCAGGCCGCCGACAAGGCCGTGTCGCAAAAGCTCATGCCGGTGAGCGTCGGGCTGGATGCGTCCGGCAACGCGACCCCCGCGCTGCTCAAGCGCTTGCAGGCACTGGGCGCCGATGCCACCGCCGTGGCGGGCCTGGCGCGCGCCATGGACGGCAAGGCCGAAGCCCTGTTTTACAACAGTACGGCTAAAGGCGTGGTGCTGGCCGATGGCTTGCAAAAAGCCATTGAGGACGCGATTGCCAAGCTACCCATTCCCAAGGTCATGACCTATCAGCTGGAGAGCGATTGCGCACTGCCGGGCTGGAGCAGCGTGAGCTTTGTTCGCCCCGCCCACGGGCTGGTGGCACTGCATGGCGCGGACGTGGTACCGCTGCATGTGC
>CAJASG010000267.1 GCA_903944555.1 uncultured beta proteobacterium | reverse complement strand
TGCTGGTGTACAACTGGTGGAGGTTGCCAGCAAAGCCTGCGTCACCTGCAAAGACCCGGATGACCAAAAATTCATCGACCTTGCGGTGGTGCACCAAGCCCAGCTCCTGAGTAAGGACCAGGCCGTGCTTTGTATGCGAAAACGGCTTCTAGCCCTTGGTGTAATTGCGCAGCCAGCTATTAAATAGATAGCATCACCTGGTTTCGACCTTTTTCTTTGGCTTGGTACATGGCAACGTCGGCCTCCTGCACCAGGCTGGCGGAGCTTTCGCCTTGGCGGGGAACTCGTGACGCAACCCCCACACTGATGGTGACGACCCCCGCCACCGTGGCCTTGGCATGGGGCAGCCCCTGTGCCTGTACGGCCGCTCGGATGCGCTCCATCGCCGCGTAGGCCTCGGCACCGCTGAGGCCGGGCAGGATCACCACAAACTCTTCACCTCCATACCGGGCGGCCAACTCGCCCGGACGCTGCGCCATGCTGCCCAGCGTTTGGGCCAGAATTTTCAAACACAGGTCGCCACTCTGGTGTCCGTAATGGTCGTTGTAGGCTTTGAACTGGTCTACATCCACCATGGCAATGGCCAGAGGCAGGCCTTGGCGGCTGGCCCGCTGCCATTCAGCGTCCCATGCCAGATCAAAGGTGCGGCGGTTCGCCAAACCGGTCAGACCGTCGGTGGCACTCAAGGTCTCCAGTCGGCGGTTGGCGGCCTCCAGCTCGGCGGTACGCGCAAGCACCTTTTCTTCCAGGCGCTGGTTGGCCGATGTGATCTCGTCCCGGAGTTGCGCCTGTTCCGCCTGCTCGGTGTGCAACCTGCGTGAAAACATGGTGCCCACCCAAAGCAGGAGTGCCAAGGCGCCCAAGCGCATCACCAGTGCCGCCGTTCTGACGCGGTCGAAACGCTCGGCCGTCGTGGCCAACTCCCCGGTCAAGGCGCCGACGGCCGTCTCGCTGTTGATTTCGTAGATCTTCTTGGCCTGGACGTGGGCATCGGCAAACAGCATCTGATGCGCCTGCGTCCACCGGTCCAGACGCATGAGGCCCAGAGCGGCCTCTTCGGTCACATGCAGCTTCTCACGGTCTGCGCTCAGGGCAGATATATCTGCGGCCAAGGGGTGCTGTCGGGTCAAATGCCCCATGGACCTGAAGGTGGCTTCCAGATCACGGTCCACGGTGTCGTAGCTGGCAGTGCGCAGGGTGTTTTGTTCCAGCACGGCCACCACCAGCATGTTGTTCAGTTGCTGGTTGAGCCGGACCATGCGTTCCAGTGAAGTGTTGATCTCCAGGTGGCGGGCATGCATGGCGTCATTCTTGATGTCCACATAGGTCCCCAGGCCCATGGTTAACACCAAAGTTGCGACGGCGAGGTAGATGCTGTTGATCGGCCGCATGGGTGCTTTTACTCAAGCACCTTGTCGGCCTTTTTCAAGAGCGCGGCGGGAATTACGACACCCTGCGCGCGGGCCGCCTTTTGGTTAATGACCAGAGTGAATTTTTCCACCGGACCCCAGGGAATGTCCCCCGGCTTAACCCCTTTGAGTATCAGGGCGGCTTTTTTTCCGGCCGAGTAGCCCACCAAAAAGTAGTCCATGCCATAGGCGGCAATGGCGCCGCGTGGAACGCTGTCTACATCACCGGCAAAGAGTGCAATCTTGTGCTTGTCACACACGCGGGCAATGGCGTCGAAGTTGGCCACCGTGGTGTTGTCAGAGGTTATCGTGATCGCCTGGACTTTCCCGACCAGGGAGGCCGCCGCTTGCTCGACCGCAGCACTATCGGCCACCGTGACCTCAATCAGTTCCAGCCCCAGGGTTTTTGCGGCTTCCCGCATGGCCTTGACATGCGTTACCGAGTTTTCTTCTGCCGGGTTGAAGATCGTGCCCCACTTTTTAACTGTTGGAATGAACTTGGCGTAGGTTTCCATCTGCAGCAAAACCGGCCACAGATCGCTGACGCCGGTCACGTTGGTGCCTGACTTTTGGCCCGATTTACTCTGTTTAGGGACGATGCCTGCACTGACTGGGTCGGTAATGGAGGAAAACACCACGGGAATGCGGGTGTTGGTTTTGATCACCGCTTGCGTGGTCGGGGTGGCGATGCTGTGGATCAGATTGACTTTGTCGCCGACGAACTTTCGGGCAATGGCGTCGGCTTTTGCTGGGTCTCCTTGCGCGTTCTGGCGGTCATAGGTGACATTCACCCCTTCTTTGAAGCCAGCACTGGCCAGTGCAGCTTCAAAGCCCTTTTCATCGGCGTCCAGCGCCGCGTGGGAGACGATCTTGGTCACGCCAATGCGGATCATTGGGTCGTCTGCGGCAAAGGTCGCAATTGGCGCAAGCGCCACCACTGCAATCAATACCGCCAGCCAGCCGCTGGCGGATTGCACGTTATCTTTTTGAATAGCGGTTCCCTGATGTGACATGGTGATTGTTTTCATTGTTATTTTCAGCACTGCCCTTGGCGTTGTCACGGTAACACGCAATGATCACGGTCATCTTACGCCGTCAGCGCCACCGGCTCTTGGGTTTGCATCAAAAAGCTCTGCGCCGCAGCCCGCGGCCAGCTGTGGCGGTAGATCAAGGGCAGGGCCTGCAAATCACTCTCCAGCAGCGCCCTGTCTGGAAGTTGCGTCAGGATGAGTTGCGCCAGCGATTTCACCTTGTGGTCGGTGGAGCGGCGCACGATGTGGTGTGCCGTGATTTCACTGGGGTGCAGCAAACCTGCCGCCTGGATCAGCTCCTGCAGTGCATGCAGCGTTTGCTGGTGGAAGTTGTACACGCGGTCGGCCTTGTCGGGAACGACCAGCGACTGCTGGCGCATCGGGTCTTGGGTGGCGACGCCGGTTGGGCAGTGACCGGTATGGCAGGTTTGTGCCTGCAGGCAGCCCAAAGCGAACATGAAACCACGGGCACTGTTGCACCAATCGGCGCCCAGCGCCATTAGGCGGGCAATGTCGAAGGCGCTGACCACCTTGCCCGCGCAACCCACTTTGATCTTGTCGCGCAGACCCACGCCGCGCAGGGTGTTGTGCACCAGCAGCAGGCCTTCTTGCAGGGGTGAGCCCACATGGTTGATGAATTCCAGCGGCGCCGCGCCGGTGCCGCCTTCGGCCCCGTCCACCACAATGAAATCGGGTGTGATGCCCGTGCTCAGCATGGCCTTGACCATGGCGAACCATTCCCAGGGGTGGCCAATGCAAAGTTTGAACCCGGTGGGCTTGCCCCCAGACAGGGTTCGCAGGCGTTCAATGAACTGCATCATTTCAATAGGGGTGGAGAATGCGCTGTGGGACGCGGGCGAGATGCAGTCCACCCCCTCCGGTACGCCGCGCGCCTGGGCAATTTCAGCTGTGACCTTGGAACCCGGCAGCATGCCGCCATGGCCTGGTTTTGCGCCCTGGCTGAGCTTGAGCTCAATCATCTTCACCTGCGGGTCCCGTGCGTTGGTTGCGAACTTGTCTGCATTGAAGCTGCCATCCGCATTGCGGCAGCCAAAATACCCGGACGCTATTTCCCAGATGAGGTCGCCACCGTGGACCCGGTGGTGACTGGAGATGGAGCCTTCGCCTGTGTCATGGGCAAAGCCACCGCGTTTGGCGCCTGCGTTGAGCGCCAGAATGGCGTTGGCGCTCAGGGCACCAAAGCTCATGGCCGAAATGTTGAATACGCTGGCGTCGTAAGGCTGCGCCCGGTGCGCACCAATCGTGACGCGAAAGTCATGGGATGCAATGGTGGTGGGCGAGACCGAGTGGTTCATCCACTCGTAGCCCTCGGCATGCACATCCAGTTGAGTGCCAAAGGGCCGCTTGTCGGAGTCCCCCTTTGCCCGTTGGTAGACCAGTGAGCGTTGAGCGCGTGAAAACGGGTGCGCCTCTGTATCGCTCTCAATGAAGTACTGCCGAATCTCGGGCCGGATGAACTCCAGCATGAATCGGATGTGGCCAATGATGGGGTAGTTGCGCAAAATGGAGCGTTTGGTTTGGCGCAGGTCGTACACGCCCACGCCCACCAGGCTGGCAAACAGGACCAGCGTGCCGAACCCTTCGCCAAACGCCACCAGGCTGAAACCACTGAGCAGCAAGCCGAAGGCACTAAACCCCAAAGCGGTGTAGCGGATCGGGAATATGGAATTCAAATAATGCAGCATGTGGCGCTCCTTGGTGCGTGACCATACCAGCCACACGCTGTTTTGCACAGCATCGCACCGACCGCTTTTGGTGAAATGCTCCGCAGACACGGCAAAATACGGGTATTCCCCGATTCAATTACAAAGCCTGGACATGAACCAAGACCCATCCCTCATCCCCGAAGAAACCCCTGTCGCTATTTCTGCGGACGAAGTGAGCCCAGACGAGTTCGACGAGATCGATGCGATCCTCGACGAATTGCGCGACCGCTACGATGAAACCCCGCAGTGGGAGTTTTGTGAAGGTTTCATGGCCGCACTGATCTGCTGTCGCCGCGACATCCCGATGGACGAGTACCTGGAGGTGTTGTTGGCCGTGGGCGCGGACGAGAGCAACGAAGGCTCCTTCGCGGATGCCGCCCAGCAGATGCGGTTCATAGCCTTGTGGAACAAACGGTGGGCGGAAGTTGCTACTGCCTTGGACGCCGAAGTGAAATCGCTGGATGACGAGGCCGCTTACCAACCCGAGGTCATGGATGTGCGTGCAGCGGTTGCAGAGTTGCCGCCTGAAGAGCGCGATGCGGTGTCCGCCGATGAAATCCCCGCCTTTGCCCAGGTATGGGCCTTGGGCTACATGTTTGCCGTGGAGAGCTGGCCTGAAGAGTGGGCTGCGCCCCGCGACAAAGACGCTGCCAAGTGGCTGGATGCGGCCCTACAGGCCATGGTCGCCCTGACTGAGGACGATGAAGGTGAGCCCGAGGTATCGCCGTTCAGCGATGACGGCCCACCCACCATGAGCGTGGTGCGCCTCAACGCGTTTGCCGACGGGGTCTGGGCGGTATATGACTTGCGGGAGATCTGGCGCACGATTGGCCCGCGTGTGGCAGCACTGCGCAAGTCGAACGAGCCGGGTCGCAATGACCCATGCCATTGCGGCAGTGGCAAGAAATACAAGAAGTGCCACGGCGCCTAACCGACGCAGATCGCTTGAGATTTCCGCACGTCTAAGCGTAAACCCGAGGGTGAGCCTTGGGTGACCAGTACCGGCTTGTGCTTGCGCAAAATGGTGGCATCATCTGCAGTTCAAAAAATATACTGGATGGGGTTTTCATCGCCACCATACCGGGCGGTATCCGTCAGATCAGGGTTTGAGACGTATTAGTAACTAACAGAGTGGAATCCATCTGTTCAGGGGACATCAAGCATGAATTTTTCCAATTTCAAGATCAGTGTCAAGCTGGGAATCATCTTTGCCATTCTGGTTGTGATGACTGCGGTAGCCGGTGGATTTGCCCTTTTGCAGTTGTCCAAGATCAACTCCAACACCGAAGAAATGGCGACCAATTGGTTGCCAAGCATTCAATACATTGGTGAGATACAGGGGCAGCTCAATACGCTGCGTCGGGCGGAGTTTCAACATGTCATGGCGGTGCTGGCCGAGGAAAAAAGCCCTGAACTGGACCGCATCAACGCCAGCAAAAAGAAACTTGACGAGGTCGGTAAAAAATTCGAGCTACTGTTGTCTGATCCTGCAGAGAAAAGTGCGTGGGACGACTACTCCCAAAATTTGACCCGCTATTACGCAGCAGACGTCAAGCTGCTGGCGTTGTCCGATGTTGGACCTGCAGAAGCCGAGGCCAGCGCAGCGTACCTGAATGGTGAATCCCAGGCATCCTTTAAAGCACTGTTCAAAGCGATGGAAGCCCTGATGGCGCTCAATATGAAAGGGGCGGACGCGGCATACAGCGGCGCCCAATCCACCTACGGCGCTTCTCGCACCGGTGTGGTCATGATGGTGCTGTTGTCAATGGCGTTGGCGGCCGGTTTGGGCTTTTGGATCACCCGCCAAATTACAAAACCCATTGCATTTGCCGTAAAAGCTGCCGAAGGGTTTGCCCAGGGCGATTTGGCCACGGCCTTGAACGCCCAAGGTACGGATGAACCCGCCCAACTGTTGCATGCCATGGAGACCATGCGCACCAGCTTGGCGGGTGTCGTGGCCAGTGTCCGCCAAGGCTCCGAAGGCGTGGCCACCGCCAGCGCCGAAATTGCCCAAGGCAACCACGACCTCAGTGCCCGCACCGAACAACAAGCCAGCGCCCTGGAAGAAACCGCAGCCTCCATGGAAGAGCTCAGCTCCACCGTCAAACAAAATGCCGACAGTGCCCGCCAAGCCAACCAACTGGCCATGAACGCCAGCACCGTGGCCATCCGTGGTGGAGAAGTCGTGGGCCAAGTGGTGGAAACCATGAAAGGCATCAATGAGTCCTCACGCAAGATCAGCGACATCATCAGCGTGATCGACGGCATTGCGTTTCAAACCAACATCCTGGCGCTCAATGCGGCAGTCGAAGCGGCCCGCGCCGGAGAGCAGGGCCGGGGCTTTGCGGTAGTGGCAAGCGAAGTGCGCTCCCTGGCAGGCCGCTCGGCGGATGCGGCCAAAGAAATCAAGAGCCTGATCAACGCCAGCGTAGAGCGCGTGGAGCACGGCACCAGTCTGGTCGACCAAGCCGGGGTCACCATGACCGAGGTGGTGAGCAGCATCAAGCGCGTCACCGACATCATGGGCGAGATCAGTGCGGCCAGCAACGAGCAGTCACTGGGTGTCTCCCAAGTGGGTGAAGCGGTGAGCCAGATGGACCAGACCACGCAGCAAAATGCGGCGCTGGTGGAGCAGATGGCTGCGGCGGCCAGCAGCCTCAAAGCCCAGGCCCAGGAACTGGTGCAGGTCGTGGCTGTGTTCAATTTGGGTTCTGACTTTCAGGCCTTGACCGCGTCCAGGACGGCTGTGCGCTCCAGCGTTCCCAAAAGTGCGCCATTCAAAGGAGCCGAGCGCCGAGAAAGCGGTATTCCTAAAGGTGCCGCGGCCAGAGCGCCAACATCTGCACAAGCCAAGCCGCCAGTTCCAAGGCCTGCTGCCCCAGCCCAGTTGGCCAAGCCTGCGCCCAAGGTTGCCGCCAAGGCCACCCCTGCGGGTGGTGATGACGATTGGGAAACCTTTTAAACGACCAGGCTTGCTTGGGGCGCGCTGAGGGGCAGAGTCAATAGAAACTCAGCGCCGTCGCCCAAGGTGCTGTGCACCTCGATTCGACCCCCTAAAACGCCGGTCACGATGTTGTGCACGATGTGCAATCCCAGTCCGGAGCCTCCTTGCCCCAGGCGGGTGGTGAAAAAGGGGTCAAAAATCCGCTTTAAATGGGTTGGGTCAATACCGCACCCATTGTCGCGGACCCGGATCTCCACTTCCTGATCGCCCACGGCGTTGGCGCAGATCTCGATCGTGCCGGCCCGGCCCGTTTCAAATCCGTGAATCAAGGTGTTGTGAATCAGGCTGTCCAATACTTGGCCCAAAGGCGTCGGGTAGCTGTCCAGGACCACATCTGCAGGCACTTGCACGTTGATCTTGCAGCCAGACTCCCGAACGATGGGGGCCAGCAATTGCAAGTTGTCGGCAATCACGCTGTGCAATTCAAATTTTTTGCGCTGTGCGCTTGATGGGTCTACTGCCAATTGCTTGAAGCGTGTGACCAGCGTCCCGGCACGGGTGAGGCTGCGCACCAGCATCTCGGACGCCAATTGCACATCGACTACAAACTGGTCCAGCGTGGAGCGTTTGAGCCCGCTTGTCAACGCGGTGGTGAAATCCTGCGTCTTGTGTTCCAACGCACTAGCCACCGTCAGGCCATTGCCAATTGGCGTGTTGAGCTCATGCGCAACGCCCGCCACCAATGCGCCCAAAGCAGCCAGCTTCTCGATATGTACTTCGCTTTCGCGCAACCTGGCTTCTGATTCTTTGTAGGCGGTGCGGTCTTCGATAATCCAGATCGTCCCCTGGCTGGGCTGCTGCGGATTGGCCACGTACCCGATCAGGTTGATCCAGAGGTTTTCACCGCTTCGCCGCTGCATGTAAATCTCGGTTTGAAGCGGTTGTCCAGCTGACAACACCGGGAAAGCCAGTAGGCCGAGTGCATCGTATTCCTCCTGCGAGCGGTACAAAATACGGGCCGGCTGGCCGATAGCGTCTTGTTCTGTGTAGCCAAACATTCGCCCAAAGTGAGGGTTGTAGCGCGTTATTTTTCGATCGCGGGTAAACAAAATACCCACCGAAGCGTTGCCCATCACGGCTTCCAGCTCGTGCAAGGATGCATCCAAGCGCTCGCTGGCGCGCCGCTTTTCTTCAATGTCCACCACGATCCAGATGGTGCCCCGGTTGCTGTCTTGCGGGTCCAGCGCTTTGGCGTAGATATGGCACCAGACCAGGCTCCCGTCCTTGCGCTTGAAGCGGGCTTCCGTTTCAAAGGCGTGCCCACTGCTGAGCAGTGGGCCAGCTGTCATTCCCAGTGCATCGTAATCTGCCTGCGAGGCGTAGATTGTGCTGCCCGGTTGGCCCATCAACTCGTGCGGTTCATAGCCAAAAATCTCGGCGCAACGGGCGTTGCACCGTTGGAGTACGCGTTCGCTCGTGTAAATGATGCCCACAGCGGCGTTGGCAAAGATGGCTTCCAGCTCAAGCAATGTCTGGCGGCGCGCTTCTTCGGCCGCCTTCCGGGCGCTGATGTCGCTAATGATCCAGATGGTGCCCTCGGATGGGTTTTTGGCGTCGACCAAATACGCCACGGCATCGCCCCAGAACTGGGTATTGTCTTGGCGCCGAAAGCGCATTTCAGCCGTGTAAGGGTGCCCCGCTGAAAGCAATGGAAAGGCCTTTTGGCTCACCTCATCCAGGGCCTCTTGCGATGGATAAAGCGTCAGTGTGGGTTGTCCAATGCCCGCGTCACCCTGGAAACCAAAGATTTCGGCAAATTTGGGGTTGTAGCGGCTGATCTGCCGATTTTGTGAAAAACCAATCGCCACCGGCGCGTTTGCCATGAGTGCCTGGTACTCAAGCAATGTGCGAGCGTTGTCCACCCGCCGGTCCCCCCTTGCGTCCAAGGTGCGCTGCTGAAGTGGTAGTGCGTTAGGGCCAAGGTCGGAGCTCATGCCCCATTTTGGTTCAACAGACCTAGCAATTTCCTGACAGCGCGGTGCACGGTTTCCCTGCGCACGGCGGCGCGATCGCCTACAAAATGGCATTTTTCCGTGGTGACGCCAGCGGGTGTGGCCCACCCCAGCCACACCGTGCCTACGGGTTTATCTGCGCTGCCCCCGGTTGGGCCCGCCACACCGGTGACGGCCAGCGCCACCTGCGCACGAGAATGGGCCAAGGCCCCTAGCACCATGGCGCGCACAACCTTTTCACTGACCGCGCCGTGCTGCGCAATCAGCGCCGCATCCACGCCCAACATCTCGGTTTTGGCTTCATTGGAGTAGGTGACAAAACCGCGCTCAAACCAGGCGCTGGAGCCCGCCAGATCGGTGCAGGCCGCGGCAATCAGACCGCCGGTGCAGCTCTCTGCTGTGGCGAGTTTCCATTGGTTTTTAAGCATCAAATCTGCCACCAAGGCCCATGGGTCATGCGCAAGCAGCTCCTGATTTGATAGCATTAGAGGAATCTCCAAAGTGCCACCACCAGCACGGTGCAGCCCGCAGCGACCAGGTCGTCCAGCATGATGCCAAAACCGGCCTTGCGCCAAGCCGAGGGGTCGGAGTTGGGGTCGACCTGGTGAAACAAGGCATCGGCCCAACCCACAGGCCCAGGCTTGACGGCGTCAAAAAACCGGAACAAACCGAACGCCAGCACCTGCCCGACCAGCCCGGTGGGCATTACCAACCACAGCACCAACCAAAATGCGGCCACCTCGTCCCAAACGATGCTGCCAGGGTCCAGCACACCCATGTTGCGGGCGGTGACGGTACTGGCCCACCAGCCGATGGGTAGCGACAGCCCGATCAGCACCATCCAACGGGCATCGTTCATGTAGGGCGACAAGGCGATGAAGGCAAGCCATGCCCACAGCGTGCCGGCAGTGCCGGGCGCAATGCGGGACAGGCCCGAGCCAAAACCCAGCGCAATCATGTGGGCGGGGTGCGACAGCATGAAGCGCACGCTGGGCCGGGAAACGGGGGGGGGCAGACCGGGGTCGGAAGGGAAAACGGTGACGGGGTCGTTCATGGGCTAATTATCATCTCGCCATCCACTGCTCCCAGTAGTCAATGCAGGCCCGTATCTTGGGCAGGCGGTGGCGCTCTTGCAGCATCACCGCATAGATGGGGATGGAGGGGCTTGAAAAATGGTCTTGCAGCACTGGCACCAAGCGCCCCTCGCGCACCAGCGGCACGCCATACATGTCGTTGATGCGCGCAATGCCGACGCCCTGCAGCACCAAAGCCAGCAAGAGCGCGGTGTTGTCGGTGCGGGTGTGGCCGCTGACCTGCAGCTCGGGCGGGCCAGATTTGTCGGCCAGGGTCCAGCGGTTCAGCGTCGGGCTGGCGCTGCTGGCAATCAGGCGGTGGCGCTTCAAATCGTCGGGGTGGTTGGGCGTGCCAAAGGCCGCCAGGTAAGCAGGCGCCGCGTACAGGGTGCGCCCGTGCTCGCCAATCTGGCGCGCCACCACGGTGTCACTGTTGGGTGTGCCGCTGCGAATGGCAATGTCAATGCCTTCACGGGCCATGTCGGCCATGCGGTCATCGGCGCTGATATCGAGTTGCAGCTTGGGGTGGCGCTGGTACAGGCCGCACAGGCTGGGCGCCACCACACACTCCGCCAGCAGCGGGCTCACGCTGATACGCACCCAGCCGCTGGGGCCGCTGATCTTGCCGCTGAGTTCGCTGTCGAGCTCGGCGGTGGTGTCCAGCAGGCGCCGACCATAGGCCAAAAACGTGTCACCCTCGTCGGTCAGGCTCAGGCCGTGGGTGGTTCGGTGCAAGAGCCGCACCCCGCTGGCCGCCTCCAGTCGCGCCAGTGAACGGGTGACCTGGCTCACCGGCACATCGCGCTCGCGGGCGGCGGCCGACAGGGTGCCCAGCTCCGCAATGCGGGCAAACAGGGCGACGTCATCGAGTTGAAGCTGCATGCCTGCATTGTGCCGTTTGTTGGGATTGTTTTGCAAATACTGCAAAACCAATATGGCTTTTCTGCTGTTTCGCGCGGCTGCTTATTTCAATAAAGTTCATTCCATCGCAACCCAACCGGAAATACACCATGTTCACCAGCAACCATTCCTCCACCTCGTTTGAGCAGACTGCCCTGATTCACGATCTCGCCAAACAGCAAGCGCTGCGCTTGCGCAGTGCGGCGGTGCGCCAATTCTGGGTCGCAGTCTTCGCCCGCGTGTCCAGCCTGCTGGCACGCAGGCCCCGCGCTGCCAGTGCATCACGTTGCCCGCAAGGAGTTTGATATGCCCACCCTGCAACTGAAAATTTCGCCTTTGCAGAACCCGTCCCGCTACCACACCCTGGCCAGCGCGCTGACCGAGTTGACGGCCCTGCACCTGGGCAAACGCAAAGAAGTGACGGCGGTGATGATTGACGACGTGCCCGCTGCGCGCTGGCACATTGGGGGCCGCGATGTGTGTGCCCCTACCGCTTGCCTGGAGATCAGCATCACCCAGGGCACCAACACGGCCCTTGAAAAGGCAGCCTTCATTGCCGCCGCGTTTGAAGAACTGGAGCGCCAGTTGGGAGACGGTAGGTCGTTGGCGTTCGCCAGCTACGTAATCGTGCGTGAGGTGCCCGCCAGCGATTGGGGTTATGGCGGAGTGACGCAGGCACAGCGGCGGGTGCAGCAGATCGCGGTGGCAGATGCACGGCGCGCAGAGTGTCTGCCCGGACCTGTGGGAGCAAGGTAGACAGTGCGGTTACATGTCTGTAGGTTATGCCTAACCTACGCTCGTTGCGCGTGGAGGCAATCCAAATGCTTCCGCTTCAAACATTTCCATGTGCGGCGGTTCTGTCGCCAAGCTCGCCAGCGCCTTTGCAAACGCTTTGGATGCCGGGACTTTGAAATGTGTAAACAGAGCCTCTTGGCTGGCCCATTGCTCCACAAACACCAGGCACAACGGATTTTCGGTATCTTGGTGCACTGCGTGCGCAATGCAACCCGGCTCAGCGCGGGAGCGTGCTACATGGTCCTGGCTTAGTGCCAGCGCTTGCGCAAAGTCGTCCGCGCGTGTCGTGACCTGTCCCAATACGATGATCATCCAAAATATCCTGTCTGCGCGTTGTGGTTCAAACCCCCAGCATATCCGCCAAATCCAGCAGGCTGGTGGCGTGCAAGGTGTTGAGTCCGTTGTCGGATACATCGTTGAAACGGTTCTTTCCGTACTCCAATGGGCGTTCAATGAAGGCGGTTTGCAGTCCACATGCGCGGGCCGCTGCCAAATCATCTTGGTGCGCCGCGACCAGCATCACCGACTCGGGTGCCACGTCAAACACCCGAGCCACGCCCAGGTAGGTGTCAGGGTCGGGTTTGTATTTATGAAAGACTTCTGCCGACAAGATGCAATCCCACGGCAGTTGTGCGTGCTTTGCCATGTTGGCCAGCAGCCCGAGGTTGCCGTTGGACAGGCTGCAGATCATGAATTTGGATTTCAAGCGGGTCAACCCTTGCACCGTATCAGGCCACGGGTTCAATCGGTGCCAGGCCTTGTTCAGTTGCTGTACT
>CAJASG010000266.1 GCA_903944555.1 uncultured beta proteobacterium | reverse complement strand
TGTTGACCCAGATGATGCTGGGCATCAGTGCCGGTGTACGAAACTACGGCGGGGTTATTTTGGTCGCTATTATTTTCATAGCTGGTTGCGCACGTATTGCTTGGTCTAGAGCCTCTTTTCGTCAGAATTTTGATGCAACCTGGCTACGTTTACCTGTGTTGGGAAGGCTGGCGCGCGGCTACAACGCGGCCCGGTTTGCCAGCACATTGGCCATGTTGAGCGCGGCGGGCGTCCCAATCCTCAAAGCGTTGCAGGCCGCTGCCGACACGCTGTCTAACCGGGCCATGCGCGCTGACGCCTTGGAAGCGCTGGTGCTGGTGCGCGAGGGCGCTCCGCTGGCCAGTGCGCTGGCGCACAAGCAGCGCTTTCCGGCGCTGCTGGGTATGTTTGCCCGCTTGGGCGAACAAACCGGCCAACTCCCGGTGATGCTGGAACGCGCCGCCCGCCAACTGCGCGCCGAAGTGCAACGCCGAGCCATGCAGCTGGCCACATTGCTGGAGCCACTCCTCATTGTGGTGATGGGGCTGGTCGTCATGCTGATCGTGTTGGCGGTGTTGCTGCCCATCATCCAACTCAACCAATTGGTTAAATAGCCGCCAGCGGGTCGGCCCTGCCGACACGATACGCCAACTGCTGACCGACAAAACCATCAAATGCCGCCAGCAAGGGTGCAAAGCGCTCGGTGTTTTGCTCCAGCTGACTGAGTGCTGCGCAGGTGGCCTCCAGCGTGGACAACTGGTCCGGCCGGTGCGCTTTGCGAATCACGTAGTGCGATGCGGGCATGTCTCTAAGGGACAAGCGCGGCAACTGCTGCAGCAAGGGGTTGAGGTGCAGCATCTTGCGGCTTTTACGCCAAGTACCGTCCAGCACCACCAGCCGTAACTGCGTCGGCTCGCGAAGGAAGGCGGGCTCCAAAAACGGCGGCGCTTTTACGCCCAACGCCTGGTCGTGCGGCATGTCTGGATACAAAAGAATCACGTGCTTTGGGCAAGGCACCCCGGTTTGGCAACGAAGGGGCCCAAACAGCAATGCCTGCAACTCCGGCTCGGTAAACAACTCTCCCGTGACCATGCGACTGCGTGGCAAACACAAGTGCAACAACCGGGCGCTGCCCTTGGCGTTGTCCACCTCAAGGGGATGCTGCAAGACCAGCACCTCAACCTGGTGCGCGATCAGCGTAATCCAGTGGCAAATACAGGTACTTAGGGGACGCGCGCAGGCCTTGCACAGGTGGCGCCGCGTGTTGGACGCAGACCCGACAGAATGAATTTGCAAGTCTAAGAGGGATTCAGGCAGACCACGGGCCTTAGATTTAGATTCAACTTGTTGGTGCGGCTGGCGGGGATCGAACCCACGACCCTTGGCTTCGGAGGCCAATACTCTATCCACTGAGCTACAGCCGCATCTTGAGCAGGCGCAATTGTAGGCGCTTTCGCAGAGCTGGCCGCTATAATTCGAAGCTGATCTTGCATCCCCCGACATTTTGAGGACACCATGAGCGACCACAGCAACGCAACTGTTCACGATGAGGCCCACACCGGCCCTATCAAAAATCCAAAGCAATTGTTGCTGGCGGTTTTTTTCTCTTTCATCATCCCGATTTTTGTAATCATCGGTTTGGTGTATTACGTTACTTCGGACAACAAGCCCGCAGCGGGTGCGGTGAACGTGGAGAAAGCCACGGCGGAACGTATTCAAAAAGTGGGCATGGTTGAAATTCGTGACGCCAACCGCGAAATGAAAACAGGACAGCAGGTTTACGCTGCGCAATGCTCAGGCTGTCACGCTACAGGCGCTGCAGGTTCTCCTAAATTTAGCGATGCCGCTGCATGGGGGCCTCGCATTAAGACCGGGTTTGATTCCCTGTGGAACTCTTCGTTAAAGGGCAAGAACGCCATGGGAGCCCAAGGGGGCGGTGATTTCTCCGACTTTGAAATCGCCCGTGCAGTGGTCTACATGGCCAATGCTGGTGGAGCCAAGTTTGACGAGCCCAAGAAACCAGTGGAAGCGGAAGCCGCGAAATAATTCGCCTCACTCCGAAAACGAGCCGGCGAAAGATGCCGGCTTTTTTATTGCCCTGCGAACACCGTCAGTGGGCTTGTAACGTAACCATAACGGCTCGACAAGGCGGCCCGTGGTACCTCCGTCACTTTCCATAGCCCTGCGTCCACCGCCTGCGCGGCCTCGGGTACATCTTGCGTGTGTACCAAACCAAACCCGCATGATGTTTCGAGGTACAGCCAACCGTATTCGTCCATCAGGGCCTGACGGTACTCTACCGATTGCCCCGTATGGGCCGTCAGCGCCTGCGCTGCGCTAACGCGCCAGATCCATGGCGTAGCGGACAGTTCGACAAACACGCGTTGTGGCCCGTTCTGGAAATACCAGTGCCCCTGCGCATTGCATGCGTAATTGCGTTGGATGAAGTCGATGAGCTTCTCGTGTTTGAGCAATGACCCTTTGGCTCCTGGCGTGCCGCTATTGAAATTGCCAGCCGCCTGTGCCGAGTCGTCGCGCATGTACCAGTTTCCGCGGGCATCCAAACCTAACCAGCCATAACAGTCGGGGACGTTGGGCCACTTGGCCATGGCTTGCTTAACAATGTCATCCATTCAGTGTTCCTTATCGTGCAAACGTTTGCAGGAGCCATCCGCCCACCGCGTCGGGCATCTTGCGCACATGACCCGGCAATGCGCCTTGGGGAAAGCCAACGTGGCCACCACCCTCAGGCTGCCAAAGCGTAACGTAATTGCCGACTTCGGAATGCGTCGGTAGACACCAGGCCGGAACAAAGGGGTCATTTCGCGCATTGACTACCAGCGCGGGAACGCGAATCTGGTGAAGGTGCGGCTTGGCAGATCCGCGAGCCCAATAATCTTCCGTACTCTTAAACCCGTGCAACGGTGCCGTGAACGCGTTATCGAAAGCATACAGATCACGCGCCGCCATGAGGGCCTCGCGGTCAAATAGGCCAGGATGCTGGGCGAGTTTCAGCAGCGCCTTGGGCTTCATGGTGTTCAAGAACATGCGCGTGTACACCAGTCGGTTGAACCCTTTGCCGATCGCGTGTCCACCCGCCGCCAGATCAATCGGCGAGCTAACGGCGGCAATGCCGGAAACCACTTCGGCAGCGGTAGCGCCCATCTCTTCGGCCCAGCGCAATAGTGCATTTCCACCCAAAGATACGCCCACAGCAATGACGGGGCCGGGGTGGCACTGGCGCAGGCGCGCCAGCACCCAGCCAACCTCCTCGAAATCCCCGGAGTGGTAGGCGCGCGGCCCTTCGTTCAACTCCCCGCTACAACCACGGAAGTGGGGCACCACGTAGGCAAGCCCCTGTTCTTGTGCAAAATCCGCGAACGCCTCGGCATAGTGGCTCCGGGATGAACCCTCAAGCCCATGAAAGAGAACCAGCAAGGGCGTCCCCGGCGAGCTGGCACCAACCAGCCAGTCGACATCAATAAAGTCCGAATCAGGGGTGGTCCATCGCTCTCTGCGGAATACCGGCTCAGGGCCGAACACCCGTCGAGCGTACAAAGCGGGCCAAATGGTCTGCAAATTCCCGCCGGGGAGCCAAGTTGGCGCAACATATTTCATAGGCTTCGGCAAACATACCGCGATAAGTGGCGCGTGGTCGGGATCAATGTAAAACTTGAGTCGCTTGGTCTATTTCTTGCCGCTCATCCTGTGATCCTGGGCTGGCATGGTGTACCACCATCCGCCATCCTTGCGCCGTCTTGTGGTACACATTGGTCGCTAGAACATAGGCTTTGGCGGGCCCTTCCGTGGTCAAAACTTCAATTTTTTCCAGTACATGGTGTACTGCACTGGCCAATGAATCGAGCCGGCGAATGCTTTCCGGGCTTGCGTGAATGGATCCACTGTGGGTAAACATCGCTTCAAATGCGGATCGAATCGCGCCATGACCCACGACCCGCGGTCCACCGGGATGAATGCACACGATGTCATCCTCATCGGCCCAACACGCCATGAGCTTTTCGATATCTGCAGACTGCAACGCCTCGTAAAACGCAGCTTCAATCTCGTCTGGCGAACCACCAATAACGGCGTGCTGGCGTGCTTTTGGCATCTTTGTCTTTGTGGAATCTGAATCCGGTATTTTGCCGCGTTTAAGCGCATGAAGGTGGCATCAGAAACGCAAAAACCGCCTAAAGGCGGTTTTTGAATTAGCGCTTGCGCTTCTTACTTCTTCAAACGGTACTTCCGCAATGCTGCAATCTGTGCGGCCATGACAGCCAACTCGGACTGTGCACGGGCAATATCCAGCTCGCCTTTGGCATTTTTCAGTGCCTCTTCAGCAAGTGCTTTAGCAGCGTTGGCTTTCTCGTCGTCCAAATCCTTACCGCGAATAGCGGTATCGGACAACACCGTTACGCAGTGGGGCTGAACTTCCAGAATGCCGCCAGCGACGAATACGAATTCCTCGCTGCCATCTGCCATTTCAATACGCACTGCACCAGCCTTGATACGAGTGATCAAGGGCGTGTGGCGTGGGTACACACCAAGCTCACCAGCTTCACCTGGCAAGGCAACGAAACGCGCCTCACCGGAGAAGATGGACTCTTCGGCACTGACCACATCAACGTGGATGGTGTTCATGGCTTAGACTTTTTTGGCTTTTTCGAATGCTTCGTCGATCGTACCGACCATGTAAAACGCCTGCTCTGGCAGGTGATCACACTCACCGTTCACAATCATTTTGAAACCACGGATGGTTTCAGCCAAGCTAACGTACTTGCCGGGTGAACCGGTAAACACTTCAGCGACGTGGAACGGCTGGGACAGGAAACGTTGAATCTTCCGAGCGCGCGCGACGGCCAGCTTGTCTTCAGGAGCCAACTCGTCCATGCCCAAAATGGCAATAATGTCGCGCAACTCTTTGTAGCGCTGCAATGTACCCTGCACTGCACGGGCAGTGTTGTAGTGGTCTTCACCCACAACCAATGGATCTAACTGACGGCTGGTCGAGTCCAGTGGATCAACCGCTGGGTAGATACCCAACGAGGCGATATCACGGCTCAACACCACAGTGGAATCCAAGTGGGCAAAAGTCGTAGCAGGCGATGGATCGGTCAAGTCATCGGCAGGCACGTAAACGGCCTGGATGGAAGTGATGGAACCCACTTTGGTCGAAGTAATACGCTCTTGCAAGCGACCCATTTCTTCGGCCAACGTTGGCTGGTAACCCACAGCAGAAGGCATACGACCTAACAGAGCGGACACTTCAGTGCCGGCCAATGTAAAGCGGTAGATATTGTCAACGAAGAACAACACGTCTTTACCTTCGTCGCGGAACGACTCAGCAATGGTCAGACCCGTCAGAGCAACGCGCAAACGGTTGCCTGGAGGCTCATTCATCTGACCGTAAACCATGGCGACCTTGGAATCTTCAAGCTTCTCCAGATTCACAACGCCGGAGTCGGCCATCTCGTGGTAGAAGTCGTTACCTTCACGGGTACGTTCACCCACACCAGCAAACACCGACAAGCCGCTGTGCGCCTTGGCAATATTGTTGATCAACTCCATCATGTTCACGGTCTTGCCCACGCCAGCACCACCGAACAGACCAACCTTACCGCCCTTAGCGAAAGGACAGATCAAGTCAATCACTTTAATGCCGGTTTCCAGCAACTCCTGCGACGGATTGAGTTCGTCGTAAGCTGGTGCTTTGCGGTGAATCGACGCCAACATGTCTGCGTTAACAGGGCCACGTTCATCAATAGGAGCACCCAGCACGTCCATGATGCGTCCCAGAGTCGCCTTACCGACGGGGACCATGATGGGTTGCGCAGAATTTTGCACGATCATGCCGCGGCGCAGGCCGTCGGACGAGCCCAATGCAATAGTACGCACAATGCCGTCACCCAATTGCTGCTGGACTTCCAGCGTCAATGTGGAGCCATCCATCTTGAGCGCGTCATAAATCTTGGGCATCTTGTCACGTGGAAACTCCACGTCGACCACCGCACCGATACACTGAACAATCTTGCCTTGGACTTGAGCCATTTTTTGCTCCAAAAATAAAT
>CAJASG010000265.1 GCA_903944555.1 uncultured beta proteobacterium | reverse complement strand
TGCGTGAACGCCTCTCTCAGGAGCACTGGAGTGTGATCGTACGCGCAGAGGAGGAGTTTTTCACCCACTGTAGCAAGCACACATTGCAGGGCGACTATGCGCCCTCTGAAGCTTTGCGCTCACTTAAATCGGCCAGCGATTACCTAGCGGCCATCACCGGTGCGCAAACGGACCGCATGACCCGCGACGACGGATGGCGCCTGCTCAGCATTGGCCGCCATGTGGAGCGGCTCACTTTTTTGGCCGCATCGCTGGCACGGGGGTTCGAAACCAGTGCCATACACAGCAATGGCGGCTTCGAGGCCTTGCTGGCCTTGTTTGACAGCACCATCACGTTCCACGCACAGTACCAACAAAGCCGCGACGTGGCGGCACTGACAGAACTTCTGGTGCTGGACCGGGACAACCCACGGTCACTGGCATGGGTGGCGCACACGCTGCGGGGACGACTGGCCAAGTTGGCGGGCATGCCCGCGGGCGTACTGTGCCCCCTGTCCCTACGTGTGCCCAATCCGCAGGAATGGGATCTGGAGGTCCTGTGCGAAACCGCGCCCGACAGCGCCTTGCCGCCCCACTTGATGGACCTGCTGCTGGCACTGGGAGGCGCTGCCTTTGCAGTCTCCGAGGAAATCAGCACCACCTACTTCACCCACTCGGGTCAAACCAAGCAAAGCGTGGGCACCTGATGCTGCTGCAAGTCACCCACGAAACCCTGTACCACTACCAGCCTGCGGTGGAAACGGCGCAGCACGTCGCCTATTTACAGCCCCGTACGCATGCCGGGCAAAACCTGCTCAGCCACTCCCTGCACATCAGCCCCCAGCCAGCTCAGCAACGCGATATGCCCGATGTCTATGGCAATGTGCGCTGTTTTTTTTCGCTGCAGGTGCCCCACGAAGAATTGAATGTGGTGGCGCGCAGCCTGGTCTCCACCCGCTTGCTCCCGTCGCCCAAAAGCGGTTTGACTTGGGAGCAACAGCGGGAGCGGTTTCGTTACCAGGCCGGTGGACAGTTTGATGCCGCTGCCGAGTTTGTCTTTGCATCACCTTTTGTACCGCGTCACCCCGAATTTTTGATTTACGCAAGGCCCAGTTTTACGGCAGGCGCCAGCGTGCTGGACGTGGCCCTGAGCTTGATGCAGCGCATCCACGCGGACTTCACCTACGAGAGCCAGAGCACCCAAATCAACACCCCGGCGCTGGAGGCCCTGGCCCAACGCAAGGGCGTGTGCCAGGACTTTGCCCACATCATGCTGGCCTGCCTGCGTGCCATGGGGCAGCCAGCACGTTACGTCAGCGGCTATTTGCTGACCGAGCCGGCGCCCGGCACCGTCAAACTGGTGGGCAGTGACGCCTCCCACGCTTGGGTCAGCGTCTACGTGGCCGACTTGCCCGAGGGCGCGCGCTGGTGCGATTTCGACCCCACCAACAACCGCTGGGGCTGGCACGCGCCGGGTGTGGACTACGTCACGGTGGCCACCGGGCGCGACTTTGGCGACGTGTCGCCCCTGCGCGGCGTCATCCACGGCGGCGCCAGCCACACCCTGACGGTCGGCGTGACGGTACTGGAAATCAAGGAAAATCCGACGATCGATCCGGTAAACGTGTCAGGCACCACCCAAACACAGAGCCAGGGCCAGGGTCAGGGTCAGGGTCAAAGTCAAAGTCAAAGTCAAAGTCATAGTCAAAGTCAAACCTAAATAGCTACAAAATAGATAGCTACCTGCGCACATTCCATAAGGGATGCAGGCCTATTTCATGCATAAATTCAACCCCTAAGGAAACACCATGAACATTTACGAAAAACTCGCTGAACTGAACATCACGCTGCCCCCAGTGGCGATTCCGGCCGCCGCCTACGTGCCTTTTGTGCAAACCGGCAACCTGGTGTTCCTGAGCGGCCACATCGCCAAGAAAGACGGCAAACCCTGGGTGGGGCAGCTGGGCAAGACCATGGGTACCGAAGAAGGCAAGGCCGCCGCGCGCGCCATTGCCATCGACCTGATGGGCACCCTGCACGCCGCCGTGGGCGACCTCAACCGGGTCACCCGCATCGTCAAGCTCATGTCCCTGGTCAACTCCACCGGCGACTTCACGGAGCAGCATTTGGTGACCAATGGCGCCAGTGAGCTGATTGGCCAGGTGTTTGCCGACAAGGGCGCACATGCCCGCAGTGCCTTTGGCGTGGCGCAGATTCCGATGGGCGCCTGCGTCGAAATCGAGTTGATTGCCGAACTGGCCTAAACCACCACCGGGAGCACCGTCACCGCTTGTGTTTGGACCCGGGCCAGCGCGGCGGCATGGACGGTGTGCGGGGCAATTTCCGCCAGCGGCACCAGCACAAAGGCCCGCTCCCACATGCGTGGATGCGGCACGGTCAGCGCAGCACTGTGGACGACCGCCTGGCCGTACAACAAAACATCCAGATCCAGGGTGCGCGGGGCGTTGCGGTAGGGGCGTAGCCGCCCGGCCCCCAACTCAAGCGCCTGCAGCTGCGCCAGCAGATGCGGCGCCGTCAGCCGGGTCTGCACCTCCACCACCGCATTCACATAGTCAGGACCACTGGAATCAACCGGCGCACTGGCGTACAGCGAGGAACGGCGGATGCAGGCCACACCGTCGATAACAGCAATGGCTTGCATCGCGTCCAGCACTGCGGTACGGGCATCGCCTAAATTGGCGCCCAGCCCGATGTAGGCAGTGACCCATTCCCGCACGGCAGAACTCAAGCGCCGTGGTCGGCACCGCCCGATGTACCACCGGTGTCTCCAGCCCCTTTGGCAGCACCGGTACGGCGGCGGCGGCGACGCTTGCGGGGAGCACCATCGCCAGGCTCACCCTGTTGACCGTCTTCGGTGTCTGGCCCGGCAGATGAATGGTCATCCGCTCCACCCTGGTTCGGTTGCTCAGCTTGGCTGGGCGAGGCGGCGCGGCGCGGCGCGACCTGGTTATCTGGTTTTGGAGCACGGTGCACGCGAGGCGCCCGTTGGCGCTGCTGTTGCTCTTCACGCACTTGGTCCACCAAATCCTGGCGCATGTTGTCGTCGGCCATGCTGAACTCTTGCCACCAGTCGGCCAGCAGTTGGTCCACTTCACCGGCGTCGGCACGCAAGCGCATAAAGTCAAACGCAGCCCGAAAACGGGGTTGCTCCACCAAACCAAATGGGGAGCTGCCAAGGCGCTTTTCAAAGCGGGTCTGCATCATCCAGATTTCACGCATGTCACCGGCCAGCTTGCCGCGCCCGGACACATCCCCAATGCGGGCATTGAAGACGTCATCAATCGCGTCTTGCAGTGCAGGGTGCGCGTGTTGACGTTCCTCAATGCGTTTGGCCCAGCCGTCGCGCACGTCAGCCCACAGCACACACGCCAGCAGGAAACTGGCCGCCACAGGCTTGCCTTCGCCAACGCGGCGATCGGTATCCTTCAGAGCGGCATTCACAAAGGGCTGCTCTGCACGCTCCACCACCACGTCGAGCAGCGGGTAGATGCCAGTGGCCATGCCCAGATGCTTGAGCTGCGCAATGGAAGCAAGCGCGTGCCCGGTTTGCAGCAGCTTGAGCATTTCATCAAACATGCGGCTTTGCGGCACATCGGCCAGCAACTGCTGTGACTTGATCAAGGGGCCGGCCGTTTTAGCCTCCAGCTTGAAGCCCAAGGGGCTGAGCTTGGCCGCAAAGCGCACGGCGCGGATGATGCGCACTGGATCTTCGCGGTAGCGGGTGGCAGGGTCGCCAATCATGCGCAAGGTCAGGTTTTTGGCGTCCTTCAAGCCCCCGTGGTAGTCCACCACGATTTGGGTCTCGGGGTCGTAATACATGGCGTTGATGGTGAAGTCACGGCGTACCGCGTCTTCTTCCTGAGGGCCCCACACGTTGTCGCGCAGCACCCGTCCCGTGGAATCCACGGCGTGTTTCATGCCGGCCAGTTCGCTCTTGCTGGTTTTTTCATTGCCCGCAACTTGCTCAGCCGCCGCGTTGTCCAAATAGGCGCGGAAGGTGGAGACCTCAATCACGTCATTCTCACGGCCACGACCAAAGATCCCGTGAACAATACGAAAGCGCCGCCCGATGATGAAGGCCCGGCGAAACAGGCTCTTGACCTGCTCGGGCGTGGCGTTGGTGGCCACGTCAAAGTCTTTGGGGCGCAAGCCGACCAGCAAGTCGCGCACCGCACCGCCCACGATATAGGCTTCAAATCCGGCCTGCTTGAGGGTGTGGACCACGTTGTTGGCGCGGTCATCGACCAAACTGGGGTCAATGCCATGGACTTCTACCGGGACTTCGACCCGTTTGCCAAACGGTGATTTTTTGCTGCGGGTCAAGCCAGATGATGTCTTGCCGAGTAACTTATCGATGAATTTTTTAATCATTTTTCCTTGTGGGACCCGTCGCAGGCTGCCGTGCAGCCTGGTAAGCCCCCAATACTTTAGGTGAACAGGTTGAGTATGCGCCATTGGCGCTCTGTAGCGATGGCGCGCAGACGGTCATCGGGGTTGGTGGCTACCGCTACTGTGGCCTTCTCCATGAGCGGCAAGTCGTTGATGGAATCGGAATAAAAAGTGGTGTGCACGGTGTCCCAGTCCAGCCCGTGTGCCTGCAGCCACTGCGACACGCGGGTCACCTTGCCTTCACGGAAGGACGGTACGCCACGAATGCCGCCGGTAAACCAGCCCTCGCCACCCTGCGAGGGATCCCGCTCCAACTCCACGGCAATCAGCTCTTCCACGCCAAAGGCGGTGGCAATCGGGCGCGTGACAAACTCGTTGGTGGCGGTGACGATGATCACCACATCGCCCGCACGCTGGTGCTGCTCGACCAGCTCCAGCGCCTGTGGTTGTATGGCTTTTTGCACGACAGTGCGCATGAAATCTGCGTGAGCAGCTATCGAATTAGTAGCGCCTTGATGACGAACCGCCTCGGTCGCAAAGCGCACATAAGCCCGCACATCCAGCGTTCCGGCCTTGTACTGCGCATAAAACGCATCGTTTTGCCGCTTGAACTCGACTGGATCGGTCCAGCCCCGCGCGATGGTGAATTCGCCCCAGGCGTAGTCCGAGTCAATGGGAATCAGCGTGTGGTCCAGGTCAAACAGGGCCAGTTTTTGCAGTGTCATACGTTGTCCATCATCGATTTGATCAGTGGCACGGTGATGCCGCGTTTGGTCTGCAAGGCGTAGCCGTCCAGAAGTTCCAGCAATTCCATCAGGCTCCCCAGATCCCGGCTAAAGCGGGTCAGCATGTAGTCCATGACCTCGTCGCTCAAAAAGACGCCGCGTTCATCGGCCGCCTGCCGCAGCACGGAGCGCCGCTCCGGCTCGCTCAGCAGGTGCATGGCAAAAATATGGCCCCACCCCAAGCGGGTGCGCAAATCGTCCCTCAGCTTGAGGTCTGCCGGAGGCAACTCACCGGCGGCCAGCACCGGGCGCTGGTGCGTCTGCGCATTGACAAACCAGTTGAATGCAGTGTGCTGCTGTACCGCGGTGTACAGGTGCACATCGTCCAACACCACTGCCGCCCAGGATTCGTTGAATTCAGGGGCCTCATGCACGGAGGCATCGAGCCAGCCGACGCGGGCACCCTGCTCCCGCAGCGCTTCCCGCGCGGCTTTCAGCAAATGGCTCTTGCCGCTACCACTCGGGCCCCAAAAATAGGTCGGCACAGGTGAGCGGTTGTGCGCACCCGTTTTTCCGCCAACCCATAACTCCAGATGTTTGAGCGCAGCCTCATTGGCTCCAGCACAAAAATTGGCCAATGTTGGGCCCGCTGACAGGCCAATATCCAAAGCAATTTGTTTCATGGGCGTGATCAAGCGTGACCCTGGCTTAGCCCTGGTACAGGCGGCTGGCCATGTACCCGGTTTTGGCGCGACGCATGGCCACCAGCAACACGGCGCTGACCGGCAAAGCAATCAGCACCCCCACAAACCCAAACAATTGGCCGAACGCCAACAGGGCAAAAATAACGGCCAGTGGATGCAGCCCAATGCGCTCGCCCACTAGGCGGGGCGTCAAAAACAGGCTTTCCACCACCTGACCGATACCGAACACAGTACCCACCATGACCAATGCGTAACCCACACCGGAACCGGCAGAAAACTCTAAGAGTGCGGCGAAGGTCGCCAAAATCAGACCCAAACCAAACCCGAGGTAAGGCACAAAAATGGCCAGCCCGGTGAAAATTCCGATCGGTAGCGCCAGATCCAGTCCGAACAGCGCCAAACCGACGCTGTAGAAAACAGCAAGAATTCCCATGACCAGCAGTTGGCCACGCAGGTACTGCCCGAGCACATCGTCGGCTTCACGCAAGAAACTGTCGCTACCCAAGCGCAGGCGCGGCGGAATCAGTTCGCGCACCTGGCCCAGAAACCGGTCCCATTCCATCAACAAATAAAACAGTGCCACCGGAATCAAAATGGCATTGCCAATCAGGGCAAACGCCACGCTGCCGCCCAATTTGAGCGACACAATCACGGAGCCAAAGGCATCTTCAAAATTGGCATTGAGGTACTTTAGAACAAAGGCCTTGATGTTGTCCACGTCCATGGAAAAGTGGATTCCCCATTGGGCCAACAACGGTTTGAGCGCCGCGTTGAAGCGGTCTAGCAGCACCGGCAACTGCTCTCGCATCAAAGGCAATTCTTTGGCCAGAATGGGCACGATCAGCAGCAACACCCCCAAAAGCAACACAACGAACACCATTTCGACCACAACCACCGCCAACAACCGGGGAATACGACCGCGTCCCACATAGTCCAACCAATTCACCACCGGGGTCAGTGCATAGGCCAACACGGCAGCCACCACAAAGGGGGCCAGAACTGGGGCGAGCAACCAAAACACGCAGGCCAATAGCGCTGCGATCAGGCTCCATGCAGTAAAAGTTTTTTGGGTGGGCGTAAATTGCATACAGAAACGAGTGGGCGAACCCTTAAAATCTAGGCAAATTCTATAGGGCTCTGCAGACGCAGTCGCCGCACGTACTTCACATGACCCAATCTGCCCCACTCTCTCCCCTTTCCTACAAAGACGCCGGTGTTGACATTGACGCCGGAGACGCACTGGTCGAACGCATTAAGCCCTTGGCCAAAAAAACCATGCGCGAAGGCGTATTGGCTGGCATTGGCGGTTTTGGCGCACTGTTTGAAGTGCCCAAGCGCTACAAAGAACCCGTACTGGTGAGTGGTACCGACGGCGTGGGCACCAAGCTGCGCCTGGCTTTTGAGTGGAATATGCACG
>CAJASG010000264.1 GCA_903944555.1 uncultured beta proteobacterium | reverse complement strand
GGGACCGCCCGTATTCACGCGAGGTGGCGGCCTTCCCGGTGGCCACACTCAAGGCCGTGAAGTACTGGCCGGCGATTGGCCGTGTCGACAATGTCTATGGCGACAGGAATCTGTTCTGCAGTTGCGTGCCGGTGAGCGATTAGGCTGAATGAAGAACCCCGCAGCAAGCTACGGGGTATCAGGTACCGACTGCCGGTTATTCTTTGATCTTTGCGAAGTCAACAATCTTTTGATATTTCAGGGTTTCCTCCCTGAGAAACCTCGGCATGTCGACATTCAATGGGGCGATAGTTGATCCTGAACTTTCCAGCGTCTTGCGTAGTTCTGGCGACTGAAGCGATTCGGTCAGCGCTTTCCTGAGTTTTTCAACCACTTGCAACGGCAATTTGGCAGGTCCCATCAAGGCAAACCAAACGTTGATGTCCAGTCCTTTGAGGTATGGGTGCTCAGACAGGGTGGGAACTCCGGGTGTCACGGTCGATCGGACTCGCTCTGTGGTGCCAAGCGCAGTCAACTGCCCGCTATGGATATACGGTAATGCACTGGAAAGCACAAACACCCCCAAGTCGATGTTGTTGCCAAGCAAGTCATTGACAAGAGGAGCCACGCCACGGTAGGGTACGTGGGTCATGCGTATCCCACACTCATCATTGATCATTTCACCGGCAAGATGCAGCGCCGTCCCAACGCCCGAGCTGCCATAGCTTAATTTCTCAGGGTTTGCCTGCGCCAGGGTGATCAATTGAGCCATAGTTTTCACGCGGCTATGGCTTGAGGCGACCAGCACCATTGGTTGTGAACCAACCAGTCCAATCGGCGTGAAGTCTTTGAGCCGGTACTTGACTGTGGGCGAGACCAATCCCCTGATGGCAATTTCGTTGTTGGAGCCCACCAGCAGCGTGTAGCCATCGGCTACGGAAGCGGCGACTTTTTGCGCCCCAATTGCACCGCCCGCACCTCCCAGGTTTTCAACCACCACGGGCACTTGGAGCCTTTTCGACAGTTCTGCGGCCACGGCACGGCCTGTCAAATCGGTGCTACCGCCGGGGGGGTAGCCTACGACGATTGAGATCGGTTTGTGCGGATAGACGGGTGACTGCGCCATTGCCGCGTGAAATAACGGCCAGCCCAGAACAACGAGCAGGCAAAAGCGAGCGACAAAAAGAGGTTGCAACATGGCCCGCCATTGTGCACTTTCAGTGCGAACTCGCCATCTGCCAAACCGCTTCTGCCAGCGTCCCCAAGGTTCGCTTGGGGCGGTATAGGCGTGCTTCAAACGCAACTTCCAGCCGTGCGTCCCCAATGACGGCCAATTGTCCCGAGTTGCACGCCACCGCCACGAGCGACCAGGGCAGCCATGCCACCCCAGCGCCCTTGAGTATGTATTCGAACATCGCATCGGCCGAATCGCACACCACGCTGCGGCATAGCAGCGGCGCCTGAGGGTGATTGGTCAGATGGTCTGTGACCAAACGACCCAGTGCCAGCGTGTCGGCATATGCCAGATAGGGAACGCTGACTCCGGCCTTGAAATCGTACCGAGCCTTGCCCAGCACCTCGCAGCGAGTCACGGGCACCAGCCGATCCTGTGCCAATGTCAAATGGCTGTATTGGCGTGCATTGAGCCGCACCGCCAACAAGGGGTGGTGGTAGGTGAGCATGAAGTCAGCCTCGCCGCGCTCAAACAGTTGAGCAGTTTGGGCCAATGACTGGGTCCGCACATGTAACTCACCGTCCGCCTTTTCAAGCAAGGGCATCAGACGCGGCATCCAGTCTGCGACCAAGTTACGCGCAAGAGTGCGACCGGTGGCCAGTGTGACAGACTGCTTGCCTTGGCCCGCTACGCCCAGCAATGCATCGCGCGCCTGCTCCACCCCGTGCAACAAGTCACTCGCATCAGCCATCAAACGCTCACCAGCGGCAGTCAGCGTTACCGGACTGCTGCCCCGCATCACCAGAGCGGTGCCCGCCCAGTCCTCAAGTGACTTGATCCGACGGCCAAATGCGGGATGGGTGACTTGGCGCAACTCGGCGGCGCGACTGAAGCTGCGCGTCTTGGCAAGTGCCAGCAGGTCTTCAAGCCATTTGAGTTGCATCGTGAGGTCAGTTTGAGGCAGATGGATCAGTCATCCTACTTCAAAGCCGCGTTGCGATTCAAGGTTTGTAACCCAGTAAGAAGGTCAGCGGTGACTCAAGTCGCTTGGACCAAGCTACTTCGTTGTGGCCCGCGCCTGAAAATACCAGCGATACCGAATTGGCACCGGTGTAGCCCTTTTCCCTGACAAGTGCATCCGCAAGATCCTGGTGTGGTGGGTATAGCGCATCGAGCTCTGTCGTCCCACGATCCATATACAGCCGATGGTTGGACGGGTCGGGCAGATGGTTGCGCAGGTAGTTGAACGTGGCTTGGGGAATGGCGGTGTTCTGCTCGAAACCGCCGATCCAGTGTGTGGACAGGCAGGCCGCCGCGCCGAACACATGTGGGTATTCGCTCATGGCATACAGCGAGATGATGCCGCCCATGCTGGAGCCCATGATGACGGTGTTGGCTGCATCGGGTCGGGTGACGTACTTTTTGTCGATTAGGGGCTTGAGTTCCTGCACGAGAAATCGCAGGTAGTCATCCGCTCGCGGCTTATCCTGCAGAAATTTGGCGGTAAATATGCTTCGGGCTGGCTCATCAATCAGCGGAACCGCCTTTTGCGCAAAGTACTCGGACCATCGTGTAGATCCGGTGTTCCAGACGCCTACCACGATGGTGTCTTTGACCCGGCCTTCTTGCAGCAGCCTGCCTAACGCGACATCCACATGCCAGCCCTTTTTGCTAAAGCTGGTGGCACCGTCGAAGATGGACTGGCCATCGTGCATGTAGAGCACAGCGTAGCGCTTGTCGGGGTTGTAGTCGTCGGGCAGCCATACATCCACGAGACGGGGCTCCACATGTTGCGAGGGCACCAGCCCCAGGCGCTCCATGCGGCCGCTGGAAATCACGGGGGCGGGAGATGTCGTGCTGCAGGCGGCAACAGCGGCGGCGGCGATTACTACGAGTAGCCGGGCGGTCTTTTGGAGGATTCGAAGCGTGTGGTGCGCAATGTTCATGGTGTCGCTCTCATGGTGGCGTTGTGTTGGGCTGCCGAAAACGCCTCTGACGCAATTTCCCAGATCGCGCGGACTTCCAGAAAACGATCTGTCGGCTCGCCCTCAAGCGGGTCATCGTCATGCGCAGGTCGCTGCTGTGCATAGTGCAACCATTGGGTGTCGTCGCCGGTTCCTATGCGCATGGGAAGAAGTTCAGCGTTGAAACTAAGATAGTCCCCGGTTTGAGCACCCCGTAAGAAACCCTCAAAGCAGCGCTGCCACATGGCGCGAAAGTGGGCCACAGGCACCCCCTCGTCGCTCACCGGTGCCTGAATGCAGCCCGAATTGCTGATGCGTCCGTGCATGAATCGAGTCCGCTCGAAAATGGGAGACAGTCGTTCCACGCGTTGGTCAAATTCACCGCCATAGGTGAGTTCGTGGCCGGTGTAGTAGTGCGACAGATCCACATTGAAGCGCACTTCGGGAAATCGCTCCACCATGTCCACGGTGCGCCGGATGTCCTGAGTAAGGGTAGCGCGGTGGGTCTCGATGTACATAGCATAGGAGTGCTTGGCAGCCGCCTCGAGAACGGAGGCAACCAGCACGTCAATCTCTGCATCGCTTTCAAAGCTGGTTCCCAGATGAATGGTTGTAGCATCAAGTCCTCGTGCCTTGTGGTCCCGCGCAACCCCGTCCGCCTGCTGCGCTACCGTGATGCGCGCCATGCCCGTTGCGCGTAACCCGGCGGCCATCGTTTCATCGAACTGGTTCCAGCTCTGCGCGCCAATATGGCCGTCTGCCTTGAGAAGAGCGAGTTGCTCGTGCAGATGTGCCCTGTATCCGACCGAGCCGTGAGGCAGTTTGAGAATGGTGCCTAGGTTGATGTCCTTGCGCAGGTAGGGCGAGGCCTGTGTACCGTCATTGGTGCGGTCTGTGGTCATTGCAGCTTGCGTATCAGTCAGAGAGAATTTCGGGGCGCACGTAGGGATGGGCAAGTTCCTCATGGCCGCGATCAGCGTAGGGGTCCTTACCTGCAACAAGCACGACGTCGCGGTAGTCGTTTGGCGCGAAGCGCGAGTTGCCATATTTCCAGGGCAGTTCTGAGTGGGCCGACATGTAGTGATTCACCAGAGCCCGGCGGTAGCCCGTCTTGCGTACGTTGTTGAGACTGCGGTGAAGGGTGTGGCCATTGAAGAATACGACCGAGCCAGCAGGCACTTGTGCCGCGACACCGCCTTCACGGGGGCCGAATTCGGCCTCCCAGCCATACGCTTCGAGAGCACCATCAAAGCGTGGATCGGGTATCGATTGGCTGGGCCACAAGGTGCCTTTGGTATGACTGCCGGGTTGCACCCACAGACAGCCGTTGTCGATGGTGGCGTCGTCCAACGCAATCCACACGCCGATGAGGGAGTGGTCATGGGTTGGAATAAATGTCTCGTCCTGGTGCCATGCCTGGCCGGGCTTGCCGGCGTTTTTGATAAACAGCATGGACTGCATGCATTTCACGTCCGCCCCGACTACCTGGGTTAGAACATCGACAATCGCCGGGTGGTGCAGCATGTCGCGCATCAATGGTGAAATCTTGTGCGGAAAATGGATGGCGAGCACAGATTTCAATGCATCCTCATTGATTGAATCGTACGCAGTCACGCCGGCAATGGGCCCCCGGTGCCCACTGGCAATGGCAACTGTTTCCTTGCGCAGTGTCTCGACCGTTTGGGCACTCACCAAGCCGGGGCAAATCAGATAGCCTTCACGCTGATAGCGTGACTGCAGTGTTTCAGTGGGCAGGTTCATATCTTGACGGGCAGCAGCATGGCAGACCAGGGTTGCATCAATAGCGATGTATCTTGCTGGATGACGTCGCCAACGAACAGGGGGTGTCCCGCAGACGCGAAGGCCTGCGCCAGCGCGACGGTGCGGACTTGCGCACTCATGTTGAAGGCGCACAGCACAGCGTCACCGTTGGCCGTGCGCAGTGCCAGGAGGACATGCGCATCGGCTTGCAGCGATTGAAGATCGCCGGTGCGCAATGCCGGGTGCGCACGGCGCATAGCCAAAAGCTTGCGGGTGAAATGCAAGGTAGACGAGGCATCCTCTTCTTGAACGTCCACGGCGCGCAACTGGTTGGCAGCATCCACAGGTAGCCAAGGGGTCGTGCTGCCAAACCCGCCATGCGGCGCATGTGCTTTCCAGGGGAATGGTGTGCGGCAGCCGTCTCGCCCCTTGTTGTGCGGCCAATG
>CAJASG010000263.1 GCA_903944555.1 uncultured beta proteobacterium | reverse complement strand
GGTGCCTATCATCATCAAGGCCGACGTGCAGGGTTCTCAAGAGGCTTTGGCTCAGTCGTTGATCAAGTTGTCGACGGAAGAGGTCAAAGTGCAATTGGTGTACGCCGCAGTGGGCGCCATCAGCGAGTCCGACGTCAACCTGGCGATTGCCTCCAAGGCCGTCATCATCGGTTTCAACACCCGAGCGGACGCCGGTGCGCGCAAGCTGGCCGAGAACAACGGCGTGGACATCCGCTACTACGACATCATTTATGACGCTGTGGACGAGCTCAAACTCGCCATGTCGGGCATGTTGACGCCGGACAAGAAAGAAGAAGTCATCGGTACCGCCGAGATTCGCCAAGTCCTCAAGGTCAGCAAAATTGGTTCGATTGCCGGTTGTATGGTCACCGCCGGTGTGGTGCGCCGTACTGCCCGTCTGCGTTTGCTGCGCGAGAACATGGTCATCTACACGGGTGAGCTGGATTCGCTCAAGCGCTTCAAAGACGATGCCAAAGAGGTGCGTGAGAACTTCGAGTGCGGCTTGACTATCAAGAATTACAACGAAATCCAAGAGGGTGACGTGCTGGAATTCTTTGAAATTCGCGAAATCGCGAGAACGCTGTAAATCGTGCGCAAAAAGTCGAGTACCCCCAACCGCAGCTTCAAGGTTGCCGATCAGATCCAGCGGGATCTGACCGAGCTGATTGCGCGCGAGCTCAAAGACCCGCGGGTGGGTATGGTGACCATTCAGGCTGTGGAAGTGACGCCCGACTATGCGCATGCCAAGGTTTTCTTCAGCCTGTTGGCAGGGGATAAAAAGGCATGTACCGAGGGCTTGAACCAGGCTGCCGGTTTCTTGCGTTCGGGTTTGTTCAAGCGCTTGCACATTCACACCGTGCCGACGCTGCATTTCGTGTTTGATCGCACTACCGAGCAGGCGGCAGACATGAATGCGCTGATTGCGCAGGCAGTCGCCTCGCGGTCGAAAAACGAGGACTGACATGGTGAATGCGCCGCGTGCACGGGTTGCCAGGCGCCCCGTGCATGGGGTGCTGTTGCTGGACAAGCCTTTGGGTTGGTCGAGCAACGACGCATTGCAAAAAGTAAAATGGCTGTTGCGGGCGGAGAAAGCGGGCCACACCGGAACGCTCGATCCACTGGCCACGGGTGTGCTGCCCCTGTGTTTTGGTGCCGCGACGAAATTCAGTCAATTGCAGCTGGAAGCGGATAAAACGTACGAGGCGGTGGCGCAACTGGGGGTGAAAACCAGTACCGGTGACGCTGAGGGTGAGGTGATTCAGGAGCGGCCTGTCCATGTGACAGAAGATGATTTGGCGCAGGTAGTACCACGGTTTACCGGCTTGATCCAGCAAATTCCGCCCATGCACAGTGCGTTGAAGAAAGATGGCAAAGCCCTGTACGAATATGCGCGGGCGGGAATTGAGATTGAACGTGACGCCCGCGAGGTGACGATTCATGCATTGAAAGTTATGCTGGAGCCCGTGGATACTGCGCAACCAGCTATCAAAATGATAGTGAAATGCAGCAAGGGAACCTATATCCGAACCCTCGGAGAGGATCTTGGCGAGGCCTTGGGGTGTGGTGCCCACCTGACTGCGTTGCGGCGGGTGGATACCGGTGGTTTTCAGATTGCCCAGTGTGTGACGCTGGAGGCTCTGGAAGCCATGACGGAAGATGAG
>CAJASG010000262.1 GCA_903944555.1 uncultured beta proteobacterium | reverse complement strand
CCAGGTCAACCCAGTTCACGCACGATGCCCATGGCCTGCTCCACCCGCTCCACCGCATGGATGGTCAAGCCCTCAATAGCTTTCTTGGGCGCATTGGATTTGGGCACTACCGCTACGGTGAAACCCAACTTGGCGGCTTCCCTGAGGCGTTCCTGTCCACGCGGTGCGGGGCGCACCTCGCCGGCTAGACCCACCTCGCCAAAGGCGAAAAATCCTTTGGGCAAGGGCTTGCCGCGCAGGCTGGAAGTAATGGCCAACATCACGGCCAAGTCAGCGGCGGGCTCGCTGATGCGCACGCCGCCGACTGCATTCACAAACACATCCTGGTCCATGCACGCCACTCCGGCATGGCGGTGCAGCACCGCCAAGAGCATCGCCAGACGATCCTTGTCCAGGCCCACACTTAAGCGTCGTGGACTCGGTCCACCGCTGTCCACCAGCGCCTGGATTTCCACCAGCATTGGCCGGGTGCCTTCCAGCGTGACCATCACACAACTGCCGGGCACCGGCTCCGCATGTTGGCTCAAGAAGATGGCACTGGGATTACTCACGCCCTTGAGGCCCTTTTCGGTCATGGCAAACACGCCAATTTCATTGACCGCGCCAAAGCGATTCTTGATGGCACGCACCAACCGGAAACTGCTGTGCGTATCGCCCTCAAAGTAAAGCACCGTGTCCACCATGTGCTCCAGCACGCGTGGCCCGGCCAAGGTGCCTTCTTTGGTCACATGGCCCACCAGCACAATGCACACGCCGCTGGCTTTGGCCGCGCGCGTGAGGTGCGCCGCACACTCGCGCACCTGCGCCACCGAGCCGGGAGCGGAGGTGAGCTGGTCGGAATACACCGTTTGGATGGAGTCGATGACGGCAATGTCGGGCTGCATGGCGTGCAGCGTGGCCAGAATTTTCTCCAGGCCGATCTCGGCCAGCACTTTGACCTGGCTGTTGTCCAACCCGAGACGGCGCGAACGCAATGCCACTTGGGCGCCGCTCTCTTCGCCAGTGACGTACAGGGTATTTTTGCCATTGCGTTGCAAAGAGTCGAGCGCTTGCAACAACAGCGTGGACTTGCCAATGCCGGGGTCCCCGCCAATCAGCACCACACCGCCTTCGACAATGCCGCCCCCCAGCACGCGGTCCAGCTCCTCGTGCCCTGTCGGGGTGCGGGCCATGTCCACCGCATCAATGTCTCCCAGCGTCGTCACCTCTGCCGTCTTGGCCAGTGCCGCAAACCGATTTTTGGTGGTGGAGGCACTTTCCGCCACCGATTCAATCAGGGTGTTCCAGGCGTTGCAGTGCGGGCATTTGCCCAACCATTTGGGGCTGATCCCGCCACAGTCGGAGCAAACGTAATTGGTTTTGTCTTTGGCCATGCGAAGATCATACTGTATGAAGACACAGTATTTCTAGAGCGATTTTTCCTGGCGCTACCGGGAAATTGCCGCCCGGGCCTTGCGGACCTTCTCCAGGTTGACCGTCACCCGGACCGTTTCAAAATCCACCGGCGACTCAATCGCATAGGCAGGGTTGGATGAGTCCCTGGCTTTGTAAGTCGCAATCGGCATGCCGTCCTTGTTCACAAGGCTGATCACCCAAGGGGTGTTGGCCCGCGCGCCCCGCTGCGCGGCCACGGCGATGTCTCCATTGGCCAGCAGCACGTAGCTACCCGGCGGGTAGAACCCCACAGCCTGTGCCATGGCAGAACCAACGCCAATAGCCTCACCCTCTGCGCCCAACACCATGGAGCGAATGGCTTTCACTGGGGACAGTGGTGAGCGGGTCTTGCGTGCCGCCATTCGTGCAACAAACCCGTCGGTCAGTGCCAAAAGCTGCCGGCTTGCTTGCGTGTGCACCAGACCCTCTGGCGACTCGTCCGAGTGATGCCAACGCACAATATCGAGTTGCTCAGCGTCGTCGACACCAAATCCCGCCAGGATTTCCACACTTTTTTCAGGATGCTCACGTATCAGGGTGCGCTGCCAGTCGGTGGGAGCTGAGTTCTGGCGTGCCATGCTGTCCTGGTCACGGGCCATGCCGATGTTCATGGTTAGAGCGGCACGGAACAGTGGCTGCGCCAGTGCCGGCGAGATACCCAACTTCTCCGCCGTCAACTTGCACACCACTGCGCACAACAAGGCGTGGGTTGCGCAATAACCCAAAGAGTCGTCCGCCAAAGCCTGAAACAAACAAAACAGGCTGTCATCGGGGTCGGTCTTCAACAACTCGGTCGCCTTTTTTTCGATCCCTGCCAAGCGCCGCAGGGGGTTGATGGCCAGCCCCCCCTGGTAAAGAATGCCGCGCAACACCTCCTGCAAATCCAGCCAACCACCGCTAACGCTTTCCCCCACCACGTAGTCGGTCTCTCGAATTTCGCTGGGCATGGAGGCCCTGGATATTTCCTGCATCTCCACTCCACCACGCAGCATGGCGTGCACCATGCGCTCATAAGAGCGCTGCCAAGCCATGGCGTCGGCCAAGGTGGAAGACGCGTTGTGGGCATGCAGCTTTTCGCGGTGCTGCTCTGACACCACGGGCTGCCCCTTGCGCAACAACAGGTTGCCCGTGGAACTCCACACATCCACCGGCAAGGGCTTGCCAATCTCCAGCAAGGCGACAGGAATGGGGAAATATTTCACGCCTCCACTCCCACGGGAACCCGTTGCGCCAGTCCACACATCAACTCGTATCCGACCGTTGCGGCGCTGGCAGCGACCTCGTCAATCGGTAGCACCACACCGTTGACGGCACGCCCCCACAGAGTCACTTCGCTGCCGGGCCCACTGCTGGGCGTTGGGCCCAAATCCACGGTAATCATGTCCATGCTGACACGCCCCACGGTGCGCGTGCGTACGCCGTCGACCAACACCGGAGTCCCGGTAGGGCAAATGCGGGGATATCCGTCGGCATAGCCACAAGCGACCACCCCGATGCGCATGGGGCCTGCGGCAGTAAACCCGGAGCCGTACCCAACCGTTGCACCCGCAGCAATGTCCTGCACCGCGATGATTTTTGCGGCCAATGTCAAGGTGGGTTGCAAGCCCCACTGCGCGGCCGTGTGCTCGGGGAAGTCCGGCGCGCTGCCGTACACGGCAATGCCAGGACGCACCCAGTCGGAGGCCATTGCGTCGGGGGCGTAGCGCAAGGTTGCCGCACTGTTACTCACGGTGCGCTCACCCGGTAAGTCATGGGTGAACTCGGTGAACACGCGCATTTGCTCTGCAACGCCCTTGGCGCCATCGGCATCGCTGAAGTGCGTCATCAGCGAAATTTCATCCACCTGGGGCAATGCGTTCAGGCGGGTCCAAGCTGATCGGTAGCGCTGGGGAGCGAACCCGAGGCGATTCATGCCCGAGTTCATCTTGAGAAACACCCGGTGCGGCACATTGGTTTTGTGGGCTGCCAACATGTCGATTTGCGCATCGCAGTGCACCGTGTGCCACAAATCCAGGCGCGAACACAATTCCAAGTCGCGCAGCTCAAACGCCCCCTCCAGCAACAATATGGGACCACGCCAACCCAGGTCACGCACACGCTGCGCCTCATTCAGGTCGAGCAGGGCGAACCCGTCGGCGCCGCGCAGCCCGTCAAACACGCGCTCTATTCCGTGGCCATAGGCATTGGCCTTGACAACGGCCCAAACCCTGGCATCGGGGGCCCGCTGGCGGATACGCTCCAGATTATTGCGAAGTCCTTGGGTATGGATGGTGGCTTGTATGGGGCGAGGCATGGGTGATAAGGTTACTCTGAAAGCGGCTTGAATTCTGACACTGCGGAGCATGCTATAACCGCAGCACGTTTGGAGACATACAACAACACCCTACGCATTAGGACGCCTAATGCGCGCTACCACCATCCATGAAACGCGGCTTTTTTACCATTATGTCAGCGCAGTTTTTCAGCTCGCTGGCCGACAACGCGCTGTTTGTGGGCGCCGTGCAGCTATTGCGAACCGGGGGTGCGCCCGAATGGCAGCAGGCGGCATTGGTTCCCATGTTTGCCCTGTTTTATGTCGTACTGGCACCGTTTGTGGGCGCCTTTGCCGATGCCTTTCCCAAGGGCCAGGTCATGCTGGCCAGCAACTTTATCAAAGTGGTTGGCTGTCTGCTGATGCTGTTCGGCACCCACCCCCTGATGGCCTACGCCATCGTCGGCCTGGGCGCCGCCGCGTACTCACCGGCGAAATACGGGATTCTTACCGAGCTGCTACCGGCGTCCCAATTGGTCAAGGCCAATGGCTGGATTGAAGGGCTCACCATCGCGTCCATCATTCTGGGGGTTCTGCTGGGGGGACAACTGGTAGGACCTTCGGTATCGGCGACATTATTGTCTTTTGACTTCCCCTTCATCACCACCAGCGTTGACACGGCGCCAGAGGCGGCGATCAGCATGCTGATCTTTATTTATCTGCTGGCTGCGTGGTTTAACACCCGCATTCCACTGACCGACGTGCCCATGCGCCCCCTGCCCCGTCACCTGATTACCTTGCTACCCGATTTCTGGAACTGCAGCCTGCGCCTGTGGCGCGACCGGCTGGGGCAAATTTCTCTGAGCACCACCACCCTTTTTTGGGGTGTGAGCGGCAATCTGCGCTACATCGTTCTGGCGTGGGCATCGGCGGCATTGGGCTACAGCGTGACCCAAGCCTCAGCACTGGTAGGTGTTGTCGCCATTGGCACCGCCGTAGGGGCGGTCGCAGCCTCGATGCGCATGCGGCTGCACCAAGCCACCAATGTGTTGCCGTTGGGCATTGCCATGGGCTTGTTGATTCTGCTTTTGAACTTCATCACCAACGTCTGGGTTGCGGCCCCGTTTCTTATCTTATTGGGTGCCTTGGGGGGATTCCTGGTGGTGCCGATGAACGCGTTGCTGCAACACCGTGGTCATAATTTGATGGGCGCAGGACGCTCCATTGCAGTGCAAAACTTCAACGAGCAGGCCTGCATTTTGGGGCTAGGCGCGTTCTACAGCTTTTCCACCGGAATGGGACTATCCGCCTTTGGCGCAATCTCCGTCTTTGGCGTTGTCGTGGCGGGGTTCATGTGGGTGATTAAGCGCTGGCATGAACGCAACTGCCGTGAGCACGCCACAGAAGTCAACCATCTACTGGACATTGCCCGTAACGACAATCTGCACGGCTAACGCTCCGACGGCAACATCGTCGCCCGGTATTCAACGCGGTCACGCCCCCCATGCTTGGCGGCATACAACGCCTGATCCGCTGCGGTATATAGCTCATCCACTGTACCCCGCTGCGCTTTGGTGATAGCGCTCACGCCAATGCTGACGGTCACCGGCACCAAGAGGCTTTGGACCTTTAGATGTTGCGCGCGGATCGCACTGCGCAACTTTTCTGCCGCCGCCAAGGCACCTTCGATCGCCGTATTGGGGAGCAAGACAATAAACTCTTCTCCCCCCATCCGCGCAACAATATCTGTGGAGCGCACCCCCGCCGCGAGCAGCACCGCAACCTGCTGCAAGACCGAATCTCCAGCAGGGTGGCCATACTGGTCATTGATTTTCTTGAAGAAATCCAGATCCACCATTAGCATGCAAACGTCTGCAGGGAACCGGGCCCCACGCGCCAGCTCCATCTCGGCCAAACGCATGAATTCGCGGCGGTTGTACAAACCGGTCAACGTGTCATGGGTGGCCAGATACTCCAGTTCGGCCTGCTTATCCGCAATTGATTTGTGCGAACGCACGAGTTCGCGCCGCAACAAAACCGCCGTTACAAACTGACGCCAGACCACCGCAGATGCAACGATGCTCATCAACACCGCACTCACGCTGTGGCTACGCGCGAGGGCCAATAGGTTGGGGTTTGGCTGTGTGATCTCTAACGCGACAAAAAATAAAAGATAGGCGAAAAAAAACAATACCAGCGTGATGGCGGGGCGCATTAGGGACGTCATGGCGACCAAGAGGCAAATGGTTGCGAAGTTGGTCGTATTCGGGGTAACCATTTGGTCAATCACCGACAGTGCAATGGCAAACAACAGCATGCTGGCGCAAAACAGAATTTGCAGCCCGAGTGCGTGGGCACTGCTGCGCTGGCTACCCACGTAGCACCGGTGTAGCAACAGACCCAATACAACCATTGCGACCGCACATACGCAATGGGCCCAGCCAACGGCATTGGCCCAATGGGCGCGCACCGCGGCTTCGTGTTGGTTGGTATGCAACCAGAATTCGGCGGTATAGGCCAAATTGACCACCAACATAATCACCGCAAAAATCCGGAAACGACGCAACGTCTCCATCGTTGCCTCACCCTGCACCACGCCATTTTCCCGGGCCATATTGCGCAACCTTTGCCAATAGGTGGGAAGGGTTGATTGCATGGGGGGCGTTCCAATCTTGGCTTGTGTGGCTGCATCTTGCCACCAAAGGCATCCGTCAATCTGTGGTTATTGGCAGGTGCAAAATAGTGGTTCTGGTATTTACGCCAAAGTATGGCTTGCTTTCACTAATTCGGAGCTTTCCTTTCATGACCACAGTTTACGATTTCGACGCCCTGCAGATCAATGGCAAACCGATTGCACTGAAGAAGTTCAAGGGAAAAGCCATGCTGATTGTCAACACGGCCAGCGCTTGTGGATTCACGCCGCAGTTTGCCGGACTGGAAGAACTGCACAAGACATACGCCGATCAGGGTCTGGTGGTACTGGGTTTCCCGTGTAACCAATTTGCCGCACAGGACGCGGGGAGCAACGAAGAAATTGCCGAATTCTGCCAAATGAATTACGGGGTGAGCTTTCCGATGATGGCCAAGGTCGATGTCAACGGCACCGAAGCCCACCCGCTGTACCAATGGATGGCCAAAGAGGCGCCAGGCTTGCTGGGCAGCAAATCCATCAAGTGGAACTTCACCAAGTTTCTAATTGGAAAGGATGGCCATGTGCTCAAGCGCTACGCCCCTACCGACACACCCGCCAGCATGGCCGAAGACATCGCGGCAGCCTTGGCTGCTTAACTGAAGGTAGCCCGCACTTCCCGATCCAGCGCAGCGTCCAGCACTTCAACCCAGTGCCGAACAGGTGTCGGGGTTCCGCTTTGCAAGTGGGTAATGCACCCAATGTTGGCGCTGATGATGACCTCGGCCGACTTAGCCTGCAAATTAGTCAGTTTGCGGTCACGCAGCTGGTAGGACAGCTCGGGGTTCAAGACCGAATAGGTCCCCGCAGAACCGCAGCACAGATGGGACTCCTGGTCGGCGATGCGGATGCTGAAACCTAATTCCGACAGGTGCTTTTCCACACCACCGCGCAGCTTTTGGCCGTGCTGCAAAGTGCACGGGGGGTGAAACACCAACGCCGGTTGACCCGCGGCGGCCACCTTGTCGCGCAGCGCAGCCACCAACGTCGGCAACAACTCGCTCAGGTCCTGGGTGAGTTCACTCACTCGGGCGGCGCGGGCGGCGTACACCGGGTCGTCCTGCAAAATATGGCCGTAGTCCTTGACCGTAACCCCGCAGCCGGATGCATTCATGACAATCGCTTCGACCCCCGGGCCGGATGCAGGGGCAATGAAGGGCCACCAAGCATCGATATTGGCGCGCATTTCTGCCCGTCCACCGTCCTGGTCGTTCAGGTGAAACTTGACCGCGCCGCAGCAACCCGCCTTGGGTGCCACGAGGGTCTGAATGCCTGCCGCGTCCAGCACCCGGGCGGTCGCGCTGTTGATGTTGGGGCCCATGGCGGGTTGCGCGCAACCGGCCAATACCAAGACCTGGCGGGCATGCGCTCGGGTGGGCCAGAAACCGGCATCTTGCCAAGGGGGCACTTTGGTTTTCAAGGCAGCGGGCAGCAGCGGGCGCACCAGTTGGCCGAGCTTCATGGCCGGCCCAAACAGCGGGGACGGCAAGCCTTCTTTCAAAGCCCAACGCAGTGCCTTTTCGGGCAGGGGGCGCGGCACCTTGGCGTCGACCAGCTTGCGCCCAATGTCGATCAAATGCCCGTAGTCCACGCCCGAGGGGCATGTGGTCTCGCAATTGCGGCAGGTCAGACACCGGTCCAGGTGCATCTGGGTGGAGCGGGTGGGGGTTTGCCCCTCCAACACCTGCTTGATCAGGTAAATGCGGCCGCGCGGCCCGTCCAGCTCATCACCCAATAGCTGGTAGGTGGGGCAAGTGGCGGTGCAGAAGCCACAGTGCACACATTTGCGCAATATGGCCTCGGCGGCGGTGCCGTCAGGGGTGTTCTGGTATTCGGCGCTGAGCGTTGTTTGCATGGGGTGGTGGCTCAGTTCGTTTGCGCAAACAGGCGCCCGGGATTGAAGATACCGTCCGGATCGAAGCTGGTCTTGAGTCGGCGAGTGATGGCTTGTGCAGCTTCATTTTTGGCATCAAATCGGCCTGCAGCCCCCGCGGAATATGCGCAAGCAGCTATGAAAAGTGTAGCGGTTGAATTTGCCTTTTGGGCTTGCGCCTGCAGTTGTGGCTCCGCCCGCATGGGGGCCCACAGCCAACGCAAGCCACCATGCCACTCGATGAACTGCTGCCACGGCAGGTCCAGCACAGGGGTGGTTTGCGCCACGCTCAAACGCCACAAGCCATAGTCTTCGGGCTGCGGCGCACTGAAAAATGGCAACTGCTGGTTGCGGCACAGCGTCCAATCGGCCTGTGCCTGCGTGTTGTCCATACGGCTGCCCGGCACATCCGCCAGCATGCTGCGGCACGCGGCCTCCACCGCAGCGACGGCACCGCGCAGACGCACAAACAGTAAGTCGCGTCCAGGCGCACTGGCCTCGCTGTTGTCATGCACCCAGCAGCTGGCGTTGAGTGGCAGGGGCTGCGCCCCCCAACGGTGCAACTGTTCCAGCGCATCGGCCTGGCCCAACGCAAATACCAGGGTGGCCTCGGCCGGGGCCACTGGCAACACCTTGAGCGACACCTCGGTCAGCAGCCCCAAGGTCCCCATTGCGCCCACCATGAGGCGTGAGACGTCATAGCCCGCCACATTTTTCATGACCTGCCCACCAAACGTGAGGTGTTCACCACGGCCATTGAGCATCTTCACGCCCAACACGTAGTCCCGCACGCCACCCACGCTGGCACGCGCCGGGCCCGCCAGTCCGCAGGCCACCATGCCACCCACGGTGGCCGGGCCCTGGCCGGCGCCCGTGCCCGACCAGCTGAAGTGCGGAGGCTCGAACGGCAAACATTGGCCCTGCTCTGCCAGCAGGGCTTCCAGCTCAGCCAGTGGCGTCCCGGCGCCTACGGTGACCACCAACTCGCTGGGCTCGTAGGAGATGACGCCGTTCAGCGTGGTGGTGTCCACCACTTCGCCTTGCAGGCTCAGCCCAAAAAAGTCTTTGCTGCCACCACCCCGAATGCGCAACGGCGTGCGGTCAGTTCGCGCCGCGTGAATGCGGTCGGTGATTTGGTCTATCGCGTGTTCCATGGTGTGCATAGCCGGATGGTAAGGGGCTGGTCCGCACCATGGCGTGAATTTTTTGAAACAGGCCGGTTCAAAAATTTAGTCGGCAAAGAAGTTCACAGGCAAACCGGCGGTCTCCACCCGCCTGGAAAACACACAACCCGACAGGGGAAATGCCTGCAACTCCTGGGCACTGCGGCCGTGTCGCGCAGTGGTGAGGTACAGGGTTTTCAGGTCTTCCCCACCAAAGCAGGGCATGGTGGGGCACTGTGCCGGGGTCGCAATCTCAGCCAACAAGGTGCCGTCGGGCGCAAATTTGCACACAAGGCGCCCCTCGAACATGGCGCAATAGTAGTTGCCGTGCACGTCCACCGCCGCGCCATCGGGGCGCCCCTGGTAGGCTGATTGCTGAAAATCCCAACCCGCTGGCTTGGGCGCGAACTTTAAATGGGTGCGGTGCCCCGCCAGCGTGTTGCCATTCACCTCATAGTCCCAGGCATGCACCACATGCAACGGCGTGTCGGCCCAATACAGGGTGCTGCCATCTGGGCTCCAGGCCAGGCCGTTGGCGGTCAGCGCGTCGCCCGCCTTGCGCTCTACCACTGGGGCACCGCCGCTTCTGCAATCAATCGAATACAGCGCAGCCGCGCGGTGGGCCTTGGATTCGTCAATGGTGCCAACCCAGAACCGGCCCAGTGCGTCGCATTTCCCATCATTGGCACGCACCGTGGACGTGTCGTAATCCAGGGTGGCGATGTGCTCCAGCGCCCCGCCCCACACCTGTGCCCGAAACACGCCGTGGCGCAGGGCAATGACCAAGCCACCGCTTTGGGCCGGCGCGATGCAACCCGGCTCACTGGGCATGTCCCACGTTTCCACCGAACCCATGTACACGTTGGCACGCAAAATCTTTTTCCCGGGAATATCCACCCAGTACAGCATCTGTTCATGGGGATGCCAAAACGGGGACTCGCCCAGTTCCATCGGTACGGGGCTCACAGCTTGCCAGGTCATTGGGTACGCTCCACTTCAATTCGCATTTCACAGGAAAAGGTCTGCCCGGGCTGCAAAATGCATACACCCAGTTCATCAGCACTGGCACCGGTGCGGGCCATCAGATTGACCGCATTGTTGATGTGACTCACGGGCTCAATCGCAATGCTGTTGCGCCCGGGAGTGGTGAACACCACCAAGCGACTCAAGTTGGAGGTGACGCGGGTGCGCAGCACCGCATCCGCCAAGTCAAGAGATCCGCTCCAGCCGTCAAAGCAGTGGTCCACGTCGAGTGCTGCGCAATCGGCATTCAGGCCCGCGTGGGGTTCGCGGTGAGTGGGCAGTTTGTCTGAGTCCATCTCCCAGCGCCCCTGCGATTGAAATGCCACATGGCTGCCTGGGCGCTTCACAAAATAGGGATGCCATCCCAAGCCCACTGGCGCGGACACCAGGGATTGGTTGGTGATGCTCAAGGACATCTCCAGCGCGCCCGCGTCCAGCTTGAAGGCCTGTGAGGCGTCAAAGTCAAAAGGCCAGGCAGCGTCGGCCTTGTGCTCCAGCGACAACAGCGCAAACTGGTCGCTGGCCTCTAACACCTGCCACGGCCGCTCCCAGCCAATGCCGTGTATCGCATGGGGCTCGGGCGGGAAATTCTTGATCAGCGGATGGCTGGTGCCGGACCACTGCAACTGGGCATGGCCTACCCGGTTGGAAAACGGCACCAACGGGTAGCT
>CAJASG010000261.1 GCA_903944555.1 uncultured beta proteobacterium | reverse complement strand
TGAATGCAAGGGGCGCCCCACCAGCAGCGCTGCTTCATCCAGGTTGGGTGTGATCACCGTGACGCGGGGAAACAGTTCATGCACCAGCACATCGATGGCCGACTGGTCGATCAGCACTGCGCCGCTGGTGGCCACCATCACGGGGTCAAACACCACGTTTTTTAGGGCATGGCGGTCGATGGCTTCAGCCACCGTGCGCACAATTTCGGGCGCATGCAGCATGCCGATCTTGACGGCGTCGGCGCCGATGTCTTCCATCACCGCGTCAATCTGGTCGCGCAGCATCTGCGGCGGCACCCCGTGGATGGCGCGCACGCCGCAGGTGTTTTGCGCCGTCAGTGCCGTGATGGCGGTCATGCCAAAGCAGCCCAAGGCTGAAAAAGTTTTCAGGTCGGCCTGTATGCCCGCGCCGCCGCCACTGTCGGATCCTGCGATGGACAGCACACGGGGGTATTCAAATTTCAATTCTGATCGCATAGGTCTCTCAAAGTTTGGGCGGCAGCGCGCGGGTCGGTCGCGGCACACACGGCGCTTACCACGGCCAGGCCATCGGCACCGGCTCGCAGCACGTCGCGAGCGTTGCCCGCGTGGATGCCGCCGATGGCAACCAGGGGCAGGGCGGTTGCGCTGCGTACGGAGTGCAAACCCTCCAGACCCCATGGGACACTGGTGTCGGTTTTGGTTGGGGTCGCAAAAATCGGGCTCACACCCAGGTAGTCCACCGGCAGCCCGGCACTGCGCCGCACATCGTCCAGTGTCTCCACCGACCAGCCAATAAACACCTCGGGCGGGAGCAGGCGGCGTGCCTCTGCAATGGGCATATCGCTTTGCCCCAGATGTACACCGTGTGCGCCGCAGGCCAGTGCAATGTCGATGCGGTCGTTGATCACCAGCGCGATGTTCAAGGGGCTCAGCAGGGCTTTCAGTGCCATGGCCTGTGCCAGAAAGTCCTGGGTGTTGAGCTGCTTCTCGCGCAGCTGCACACAACTCACGCCCCCTTGCACGGCCGCTGCCACCACGTCCGTGAGCGTGCGCTGGCCCGAGCCGGTTGCGGCGCTGCCCTGGTCGGTGACCAGGTACAGGCGCAGAGTTTTGGCCAAGGACGCCCGATTTACCATGCGGTCACTTCCATGCGCAGGCGCTGCGTGAAGGTGGCCTGGTCCAGCAACTGCAATTCGTCCAGCAAGCCGGCCTGCATGCTGCCAACGCCTTGGCCCTTGGCGATCGCCTTTTCAGCCGCCACTTCACCCACCACGCCCAGATAAGCCATGGCTGACACGGTGGCGCGCCAAGCGTCGGGTTGTACCGCGCAAAACGCGCCAATCAAGGCCGTGGCCGAGCAGCCCACCCCGGTGATTTTGGTCATCCACACATGGCCGTTCGACAGGCGCGCCGCGCGTTGTTGCTGGTCCAGAACGTGGTCGGTTTCACCGCTCACACACACCACGCCACCGGTGCGCTGCACCAGGGCCTGGGCGGCGCCCAGCGCATCGTTGGCGCCCGCGCTGCTGTCCACGCCGCGCGTTTGCACCGCGGAGCCCGCTACGCTCATGATTTCCGAACCATTGCCTCGGATCACGGTGGGCGACGCGGTTGCCAGCAGCAATTCGATGCTTTGGTTGCGGTAGGGCGTAGCCCCAGCGCCCACCGGGTCCAGCACCACGGGAATACCACGTTTGGCTGCCACGGCCAGGGCCAGGCGCATGCTCTCAATCCAATAGGGGTCCAGTGTTCCAATGTTGAGGACCAGGGCCTGGGCAATGCCCACCATGTCGGTCACTTCTTCGTGCGCATGGGCCATGACCGGTGAGGCACCGGATGCCAGCAGCACATTGGCGTTGAAGTTGATCACCACCAGGTTGGTGATGCTGTGCACCAGCGGCGAGCGTTCGCGGACAGTGAGCACATCGGACCAAACATCGGAAGGGGAGAGGGTTGCGGCCATGTCAATTCCTAAAAAAAGGGGAAGACACGGCGCCGTGCTTCCCTACGCTGGTACGACCCAGATCAGGTTCAAAGAGTATTTCTCAGCCACCCGTGAGTGGCACCTCTAGCTGGCCACAATTATTACTGATTTCGCCAGGGTGACGCGGTTAGAGGCGCAGAGGTTTTACACTAGAGGGTTTGTACCGGCTGGTATGTTTGATTTTTTGCAAAGGCTCCCATGAGTGCATTTCTCGATGAAACCGTTTTAAGCGTCCACCACTGGACTGATCGCCTGTTCAGCTTCACCACCACGCGGGATCAGGCCTTGCGCTTTTCCAACGGGCATTTCACGATGATTGGCCTACGCACCGAAGGCGGCAAGCCCCTGCTGCGCGCCTACAGCATTGCCAGCGCCAACTACGAAGAACACCTGGAGTTTCTGAGCATCAAGGTGCAGGATGGTCCGTTGACCTCACGCCTGCAGCACCTCAAAGTGGGCGACAAAATTATCGTCGGACGCAAACCCACCGGCACCTTGTTGATCGACTACCTGCTGCCCGGAAAGACTCTGTACCTGCTGGGCACCGGCACCGGCTTGGCGCCCTTCATGAGTGTGGTGCGTGACCCCGCCACCTATGAAAAGTTTGAAAAAGTAGTGCTGGTGCACGGTGTGCGCGAGGTGGCCGAGTTGGCCTATATGGACTACCTGACGATCGACTTGCCAGCGCACGAATTTTTGGGCGATATGGTGAAAGAGCAAATGCTGTATTACCCCACGGTGACCCGCGAGACGTTCAAGAACCGTGGCCGTATTCCCGATCTGTTTGAGGCCGGAAAAATTGAATCGGATCTGGGTCTGCCCAAGTTGGACCCGGAGCGCGACCGAGTCATGTTGTGCGGTAGCCCCGCCATGCTGCGCGATTTGAAGCACATGCTGGAAAAGCGCGGCTTCATGGAAGGCAACACCACCAAGCAGGGCGACTTCGTCATCGAACGCGCCTTCGCCGAGCAATAAGTAAGCAATACAGAAGCCCCACGACCATGAAAACCTACGACCTCTACGCCATTGGCAACGCTTTGGTGGACACCGAATACGAAGTGACGGATGCCCAGTTGCAGGCCATGGGTGTTGAAAAGCGCCACATGACCCTGATTGATACCGCACGCCGCTCCGAGCTGCTGACCGCGGTGGACGGCATGCATGCCCGCCGTACCGGCGGCGGCTCGGCTGGCAACACGGTGGTGGCGCTGGCCCAACTCGGCGGCAAGGCGTTTTACTCTTGCCGGGTGGCCGACGATGAGTTGGGGCGCTTTTACCAACAGGACTTGATCGCCAATGGCGTGGCCACCAACCTCACGCATACCCCAGCCGCGCCCGGACAGACGGGCAGCTGCATGGTCATGGTGACGCCGGATGCCGAGCGCAGCATGAGCACCTTTTTGGGTGCCACCGCAGAGCTGGACCATAACTCTTTGCACGAGCAGGATATTGCCAGCTCTAAGGTCTATTACATGGAAGGGTATCTGGCTGCATCACCCAGCGGCCTTGACGCCGCCTTGAAGGGCCGCGCCATTGCAAAGCAAGCCGGCGTGGCCCTGGCCACCACCCTGAGCGACATGAGCATGATCAACTTCTGCCGGCCTGGGCTGGATGCCATGGTGGGCGATGGGCTGGATTTTCTGTTTTGCAACGAAGAAGAGGCCCAGGTCTGGTGCGGCTCGCAAGACCTTGCCGCGATCTGCCAGCAGTTGAGCCGGCAGGCGCGTGTGGTGTGCCTGACCCGGAGCGCCAAAGGCTGCATCGTGCTGGAAAACGGCCAGCAAACCGAAGTACCAGCGGCGCAGGTTAAGGCCTTGGACACCAACGGGGCAGGGGATATGTTTGCCGGTGCATTCTTGTACGCAGTCACACAAGGCTACAACCATGCGCAAGCAGCTTGGCTGGCTAACCAGTCCGCAGGGCAAGTGGTGGCCCAATACGGTAACCGCCTTAGCCTGGATGCTATGGCGGGCATCAAAACGCGTTTCGGGCAGCACGTCGCCTGATTGTTGTGACAAGTGGGGCTGCCATCCGGTGTGCCGCATCTTGCAGAACACGGTTGATAATTGAGTGAATTACACGAGTGCTCATATATTGAATATTCGTGTAATATGATGACTTTACAGCCATCAATGTGCGCTCTCCATGCGGGTCAACCCCAAAACTCTGATTCTTGAACTGTTGCTGGCTGTCGGTGATAAACCTCTGACTGCGCGCGATGCAATCCAGGCCTGTGCGCTATTTAACATCAGCGAAAACAGCCTTCGCGTTACCTTGGCCCGCCTGTCGGCCGCCGGGTTTATTGAAGTTGCGGGGCGGGCCACTTACCAGCTTGGTCCCGCAGCAACCGATCTCGCGACAGAAGTAGCGACTTGGCGAACCGCGGAAGCCCGGATGCGACCCTGGCAGGGTGGCTACATCGTCGTGCACTCCGGTGCATTGGGGCGAAGTGACCGCGTGGCTTTGCAGCGGCGTGAACGTGCGCTAAAAATGTTGGGTTTTCGACTCCTTGAGCGCGGCTTGCATATTCGACCGGACAATATTGAGCACAATATTGACGAGGTGCGTGAGCGACTCTACAAACTCGGACTGAACCGTGAAGCGGCTGTATTTTTTGCCAACAACCTTGATTCCGACCGAGAGGCAACGGTCCAACAGTTGTGGGACGGGGCCGCGTTGACGCAAAGCTATCGGCAGCTGCGTGTTCAGCTGGAAGATTGGCTGGCAGACGCTGATCGGCGCACCCTGAATGATGCTGCGCGCGAGTCATTCTTGCTCGGTGGCAATGCCATCCGACAGTTGGTGTTTGACCCTTTGTTGCCCGAGCCATTCATTGACGCGGCTGAACGCCACGCATTTATCGAGACCGTTCACCGGTTTGACGAAGCAGGTCGTGCAATCTGGAATCAATTTTTTGCATTTATTGCCGACACGCCAACGCCCCTGCCCTTTGTCCCATCAACCAGTTGAATTGGAGATTACGCATGAACACCCGAGCTGAATCTGCGACCACCGCTCTCTACCTTGCCGACACCCATGCCGTGAGCAATCTCTCCAATGAGCTGAGTAACTACAACATGTACACCGCAGACGCGGCCTTGGCGGAGAGCGTGCGGCGCGAAGGCGGGCAGGGTGCTGAGGCGGAGTTGACGCAGTTCGGAGCGCTGACCGGTTCGGCCGACTATCTGGAGTTGGGCCACTTGGCTAACAAATTTCAGCCCGAATTTGATACCCATGATCGCTTTGGCAATCGCATTGATTTGGTGAAATTCCACCCGGCCTACCACCAGCTCATGAAAACCTCCATCGAGCACGGCCTGCATGCTGCGCCCTGGACGACACCTGGCCTGGGTGCCCATGTCGCGCGTGCCGCCAAGACCTACATGCACACCCAGGTAGAGGCGGGTCACGGCTGCCCTATCACTATGACCTTTGCCGCAGTGCCCTCACTGCGCCTGCAACCCGAACTGGCCAGCCTCTGGGAGCCGAAGATCACCTCCCGTGTGTACGACCCGCGCAATGTGCCTGTGGAACAAAAGCAGGGTGTCACCATCGGCATGGCGATGACCGAAAAACAGGGCGGCTCCGATGTGCGCACCAACAGCACCCGAGCCTACCCGGTGGGCTATGGCGGGCCGGGGCAGGCCTATGAGTTGGTGGGGCACAAGTACTTTGTGTCGGCACCCATGTGCGACGCCTTTTTGGTGTTGGCCCAGGCGCCCGGCGGCCTGTCGTGTTTCCTGCTGCCGCGCTGGCGGCCGGACGGCAGCAAAAACCCGATGCAGGTGCTGCGCCTCAAGAAGAAGATGGGCAACGCCTCCAACGCCTCCAGCGAGACCGAACTACGTGGCGCGTTAGCGTGGATGGTGGGCGAAGAAGGGCGTGGTGTGCGCACCATCATTGAGATGGTCAGCATGACCCGCTTTGATTGCATGATTGGCTCCAGCGCTGGCATGAGAATGGCGGCGTCCCAAGCATTGCACCACTGTGCGCAGCGCTCGGCTTTTGGCAATGTGCTGAACAAGCAGCCGTTGATGCAAAACGTGCTGGCCGACCTGGCCTTGGAAAGTGAAGCCGCATTGACTCTGACCATGCGCATGGCTCGCGCCATGGATAACCGCGCCGATGCGCACGAAGACCTGCTGGTGCGCCTGGTAACGGCGGTCGGTAAATACTGGATTTGCAAGCGCACACCCAACCATGCCTATGAGGCAATGGAGTGCATAGGCGGCAGCGGTGTCATGGAGGACAGCATGTTCCCCCGCATGTTCCGCGAGTCGCCGGTGAATGCCATCTGGGAAGGCAGTGGCAATGTTCAGTGCCTGGACGTGCTGCGTGCCCTGTCCAAAACCCCGGCGGTGTTGGAGGCCTTTTTTGTCGAAGTGGGCCAAGCGCGTGGCGCCAATGCGGCTCTGGACCGTTATGTGGCGAATCTCGCCAATGACCTCAAGGACCTGCAGGACTTTGAATACCGTGCCCGTGACGTGGTGGACCGCATGGCGTTGGCGATTCAGGCATCTTTACTGGTGCGCCATGCCCCCGCTTTCATCAGCGATGCCTTCTGCCACTCTCGTCTGGAGCAGCTGGGCCACCACAACTACGGCACCTTGCCGCGTGGAGTGGATGTGGCCGCCATCATTGAGCGTGCCACCCCGAAAGCAGGGTAAGGCATCACGGGTAGCGAACGCCGGTGAGCTCTTCTGAAAGAGCCCACAGCTTGGCGGCCATCGCGATGTCGCGCGAAGCGCGGTTGGAGCCCACCTTGCAGGGCGCACCCCGCATCTCACCCATTGCACTCGGGCCGCAATAGTCTCCACCTTGAATGTCAGCACCTAGCGCCGCGTAAAGCGTGGGTTGGGCACCGCCCTTGGCGGACTGAAACATCAAGCTTGTCAGCGGTGACAGTACCTGAATGATCTTGGGCATGTGCTGGAATAAATTGGTTGCCGAAACACCTGGGTGCGCGGCGACCGATAGAGTGGTGTGCCCCGACTGGGTAAGGCGACGTTGCAGCTCATAGGCAAACATCAGACAGGCCAGTTTGCTTTGACCATAGGCTTTTTTCTTGTCGTAGCCGGTCTTGAATTGTGGATCATCTAGCCGGATTCCGCCCCATTTGTGGGCCAGGCTGCTCAGACTTACTACTCGGGAGTTTGCAGTCTTTGTCAGCACGGGGAGCAAGAGCCCGGTCAAAGCAAAATGCCCCAGATAATTGGCGGCAAGTTGGCTCTCGAATCCGTCCTCGCTCAAGGTGTAGGGCGGCATCATGATGCCGGCGTTGTTGATGAGAAGGTCGAGCGTGGCATAGCGTTTGCTAAAAGCGGCTGCAAACCCATGGACCGATTTCAAGCTGCTCAGGTCAAGTTGCATGCAAGTCACGGTTGCCTTGGCATGCTTGGTCAGTATGTCGGCTTTGGCAGCTTCGGCTTTTTGCATATTGCGGCACGCAAGAACGACGGTGCAGCCTTTTTCAGCCAGAGCCATTGCGACCTCAAACCCCAGACCGATGTTGGCTCCAGTGACTACGGCGATGCGTCCAGTTTGCTTGGGAGCACTATTCAAATTCCATGTCATATTGGTTATTTTCGAAAGATGGTGGGGTGGTCAGATGCTCAAGTCGGGTATCACCCGGGGCAAATAGATGTCGAAACGGGTGCCATGCCCCATGCTGGATTCCACCGTGATTCGCCCACCCAGGGTTTTGGTAACCAGGTTTTGCACGATAGCCATACCCAGACCAGTGCCCCCCTTGCCAATTTTGGTGGTGAAGAATGGCAAGAAAAGTTTTTCCAAGTTTTCTGGTGGAATGCCTGTTCCGTTGTCTGAAACCTGGATGTGAACTTGCTCGCCATCCAATTCAGCATCCAAGGTGAGCACGCCATCTGCGCGATTTTCAAACGCGTGAAGATAGGCATTGTTGATCAGGTTGATCACGATCTGCCCCAAAGGCCCCGGTTGGCTGTCCATCAAAATTCCGGTGGGAATATGCATTGCGATGTGGTGCGAATGGCGTTTGAGGCTGGGAGTCAAGGTTTGAATAATCTCGGTGACAACACCCGCCAGGTCAAACTCGCGGCGCTGCTCGCTGGCCTGGTCGGCTGCGACCTGTTGAAAATTTTTCAGCAATTCGTTGGCGCGGTTCAAGTTTTGTTGAATCAATTCCGTGCCTTGTGACAGGGTGGTGAGAAACGCCGTGAAATCTGAACGTTTCAGGTTACCCGCATCCACCAAGCCTTGGAACGTTCGTGCTTGATCACTTAACGTACTTGATGCCATAACGCCGTTGCCAATAGGGGTGCCCAGCTCGTGCGTCACACTGGCGACCAGCGTGCTTAAGGTGGCCTTGGCTTCGCTGTTGGTCAGGCTTTCCTGGGATTCCTGCAAACGCTGCAATGCGGACTCCAGCTCGGCAGTGCGTTCTGCGACCCTTTGTTCGAGACCTTCGTTGAGATCCTTAACCTGGGCCAAGGTGTTGCGCAACATCAGGTGGGCGTGCACCCGGGCGCGCACCACGGCTGCATTCACTGGCTTGGAGATAAAGTCAACCGCTCCGATTTGAAGCCCCAATGTTTCTTCATCGGGGTTGTTTTGGGCGGTTACAAAAATGACGGGAATATCGACCGTGTTGGGGTCTGCTTTCAAGCGTCTACAGACCTCATGCCCATCCATGCCAGGCATCATCACGTCCAATAAAATCAGATCAGGCTGCTGGCTCGCACAAAACTTCAAGGCCTGTGCCCCACTGGTGGCCATGAAGACGGTATGGTCTGCACTGAATATTTGGTACAGGGTTTGAATGTTGATGGGCTGGTCATCCACGATCAACAGCATGGGTAAAGAGGAGTGCTGCTCTGAAGTGTTCACTAAGGCTCCTCTTGTTCAGGCAAGCGTACGAAGTAACGCGTTGCAGTGTGCAAGCGCGGCCTCGAAGTCCAGTTGTTGGACTGCGTCGTTCAACTGCGCATACGGTGCACCTAGCGTCTGTCCATACTGCGCCCCAATCTGCGTACAAAGGGCCGTGGATCGCATATTGTTTTCCTGCAATAGCACTGCCAGTTCCCGCAATGTGTTAGTGAGCGTTTGAGCATCCTGTGCGTCGAGCGGGTTTGCATATGCTTGCGTGCCTGCGTCTTCGTTGAAGGTTGCAAGCAATGTATTCAGTTGCGCCAAGGTGCTTGTGAGCTGTAGATGTAAGTTATTTAGTAGATCCGGGGCCGCTTGGTCGCTTTTCTTGAGCGCAAGCTCAAGTGCCGCACAGTCTGCCGCGAGCGCTGTGGCCCCCACGGTGCCCGCCAAGCCTTTGAGCGTGTGCGCGCTACGCGCGGCATCTGACCATTGCCCCTGCTTCAGATGCCGCTCCATTTCCGAAATCTGTGTAATTGCATCGGTTTGGAATAGCTGGGCAATCTGCACATAAAAATCACGGTCACCGCCTATTCTTGTGATGGCCGTTTCAACGTCAATGGTCAAGAGTGACGGGGTGGTGCTTTTGTGGGCGGCAATAGGTTGTGAGGTGAAGCGGTCTTCTGAGCGTCCGGTGTGGCTCAGCAACGTGCTTATCAACTGGTTCAAGTCGATGGGCTTGCTGACATGGTCAACCATGCCTACCGCCAGGCAAGCCTCTCTGTCCGACGCCATCGCGTTGGCTGTCATTGCAATGATGGGCATCGCGCGCATGTGC
>CAJASG010000260.1 GCA_903944555.1 uncultured beta proteobacterium | reverse complement strand
TGTGGTGCCGAAGGAGTGGCTCAACCCCATGTTCCTGTCCAAAAATCCGTCGCTGGAGTAAGCCATGCGCTGTGTTGAACTGCTGGCGGCAGCCGCGTTGGCATGGGCGACCAGTGCCGCGTGCATGGCGCAAAAAGTGGAGTTGGGCGGCCAGGTGCGGCTGCAGTGGACTGAGCAGACTGCATCCAACTTGGGGCCGTTAGCCCTGGCCAATGTGGTTAAGACTGGCACGGTTGCAGACCCCGACAGCGGTGCCACGCTGGAGACCGAGCTGCGCGCCAGTGGGCACGGCATCACTGGCGTGGCGACCTTGCAGCAAAGCCGCTGGCGCGATCGCACCAGCGATGGCCAGGGCTGGGTTAACGAGTTGTATGCCGCGCACGACGGCGGCGCCTGGCAGTTCAGCGCTGGCAAGAAAATTGTGGCCTGGGACGTGGGCTACGGCTTTCGGCCCAACGACATGGTGCAGCAAGAAGAACGCTTGGGGCTGGTGACAAGCACCGCCCAAGGCCGCCCGGTGTTGATGGCGGAGCATTTCACGGCTGACACGGCCTGGTCCCTGGTGGCGCTGCACCCCACGGGTTCGCCGCAGGACCGGGGTGTGCTGGAGCCCGCACTGGCTGGGCGCGTTTACCAGCGCAACGGCGCGCTGGACAGCTACGGTTTTGCCCGCCTGGGTGCCCGCAATGGTGCCAGCGTGGGGGCGGCGCTGGCCTGGGTGGCCGGTGATGCACTTGAGTTGCATGGCTCGTTGCGCTACCTGAGCCGGGCAGACAGCAAGGCCATCAACCCCGCCACCAATGGGCTGGTAACCAGCAACCCCTGGCGCAGCGGCATGGTCGATGACGTGACACAACTGTTGCTGGGCGGCACCTGGACGCATGAGAGCCAGCTTAGTCTGCTGGCTGAAGCGTGGTGGGACGGCTCGGCGATGAGTGATGCGCAGTGGGACGCCTGGGGCCAGCGCAACACCCAGTTGACCAACTTGTCTGCTTTTGGTGCACCGGCGTCTGCGGTGGCTGGCAATCTGGCGTGGCAGGCCGATGCGTTTGGCGTGTCACCCAACCTGCGACGCAACAATGTGCTGATGCGTGTGAGCTGGCAAAACGGTCCGTGGACGCCGACGCTGGATGTGTTGTACAGCCCGGCCGATCAGGGCCGTGTGGTGACTGCGGCGCTGAGTTGGCAGGGGGATCGGGTTCAGGTGCAAGGCGGCGTGAGAAATTTTGGCGGGCCGGACAACGCGGTGGCGGCACAACTGGCGGCCCGCAATGTGGCCTACATCACCACCACCTGGACCTTCTAAAGCTCACATCGCCTTGAACAGGTGGCTGTAAAGGCGGCTGACCACAAACTTTTCCTGTAGCCCGTGCAAGCGCAGCAGGGTTTTGCCGGCCTCATCCCGGGTGATGGATTCAATGGCCTGCGCCCGCACCACCGTGCCCCGGTGGATTTGCCAGAACACCTGGGTGTCGAGTTGCTCCTGCAACTCCTTCAGGGGTGTGCGGATCAGGTACTCGCGCTCGGTGGTGAGCACGCGCACGTACTTGTCGGCGGCCTCAAAGCACAGCACGTCGGCAATGGGCACCATGCGGATGGTGTTGCCCACGCTGGCCTGGATGACCGTGAGCAGCGGTACTGCCGTGGTCGGTGTGCCCGTGGGTGAGGTGGACTGTGCCGCGCCCAGCAAGTGGCGCAACTGGGCCAGCGTATCGTCCAACAGCAGATCGCCAGACGATGTGGATGCTATTGATTTGGTAGCTGCTTGCGCACGACTGGTAAGGGTTAGCTGCAGTTTTGATACTGTTTTTTGAAGCCGATCCGGTTTCACCGGCTTGAGCACGTAATCGATGGCTTGGGCTTCAAAGGCGGCTACGGCGTACTGGTCGTAAGCGGTGACGAACACCAGCGCCGGAAAGGGTTTGGCCTGCGGCCCAGTGGTGATCCAGGCGTCCGCCAGGGCCAGCGCCGCGTCGATACCGCTTTGGCCCGGCATGCGGATGTCAAAAAACAGGACATCGGGCGCCAGCGCCAGGCTCTGGGTGACGGCCGAATTGCCATCGCCGACGCAGGCCAGCACCACCAGTTCGGGCCACAACCTGGCCAACTCGGCTTGGAGGGCCGCCGCGAGCAGGGGCTCGTCTTCGGCCAGCAGCGCGGTGGGGGCCTGGGTTGGGTTCATTTTTCAGAGGGAAAAGTGATGCTAACCCGCATACCACCTGCGTGACCAGCTATAAATTTGATAGTACCAAGATCGCCGTAACTGGTATGCAGGCGTGCCCGCACCTGTGCCAGACCAAAGCTGGCGGAGGGTTCGGGCGGCAAGTTGAGGTCGGCACTGCAGCCCGCACCGGTATCCGCCACTTCCAGCGTCAACAGGCCCCCGTCAAGGCGGGCCGATACCGTGATGGAGCCGCCTTCCACCTGAGGCTCCAAGCCGTGTTTGATGCTGTTTTCCACCAGCGCCTGCAGCAGCAAGGGCGGCACTTGCAGGTTCGCCAGCTCTGGCGGCAGGTCCAGCGTGTAGCGCAGACGCGGCCCCATGCGCACGGCCATCAGTTCCAGGTAGTCCCTCAGCCGGTCAAACTCTGCCTGCAGGCTATGGCGGGTGGCGCGGGATGCGTCCAGCGTGGCCCGCAGGTAGGCCACCAGATGGTCCAGCATGTCTTGCGCCCGCGCAGCGTCCAGCCCGATGAGCACCCGCAGGTTGGCCAGGGTGTTGAACAGCATGTGCGGCTCCAGCTGCGTTTGCAGCAGCTTGAGTTGCGATTCGGCGGCTTGGCGCTGGGCGGCTTGGGCTTGGGCGTCGGCGTGGGCTTGGCCTTCGCGCGCGCTGGCCAGTTGCTCGCGACTCATGAAGTAATAGGTGCTGGCAGTGCCAGCGACCAGACTCAGGATCAGGAAACCAACGGCTTTGCCGGGCGCATTCGTCCAGTAATGAAAGCTGTGGGTGCTTAGCAGGGTGTCGGCCACCAGTGTGCCGATCACGTAGCCAAGGGTGGCGCCCAGCGGAACGACCCAGAACAGGCGGCGCCACCTGTTCACACAGTTCGGGGTCAGGAGCCTGTAGCCAAAATCCAGCAGTGCCCAGATGGACAGGCCAATGCACTGGGAATACACGAAGTTGATGCCCAAGTGATGCTCACCAAATGCGGTAATTCCCAACGCAATCACGGTGTTGAATGCCATCGCCACAATGAGGCGCCGTGCGAGGGAGGACCAGAAAAGGGAATTCATGGGCGCGAATATACGTCAGGCCACGTACAACAGAATGCAGATGAAGTGGCAGACACTTCCGCCCAGTACGAAGAGGTGCCACACGCCGTGGAAGTGCCGTACCCGCTCACCATGGATGTAGAAGTAAATGCCCATGCTGTACACCAGCCCGCCCGCCAACAGCCAGAGCAATCCGGCGGTCGGCATGGCGCGCATGAGGGGGTTAATGGCGATCACCACCAGCCACCCCATCAGCACATACAGCACCAGGGATGGGCGACGCGTTCGGTGCCCAAAAAGCAACTCCTGCACCACGCCTAGCAGTGCCAAACTCCAGATAAGCCCAAACAGCGTCCAGCCCCAAGGGCCCCGAAGTGTGATCAGTGAAATGGGCGTGTAACTGCCGGCAATCAGCAGGTAGATGGCGTTGTGGTCCAGCTTTTGCAAAATCGCCTTGATGCGCGGATTCTGCACACCGTGGTAGATGGTGGAGAGGCTGTACAGCAGCACCAGCGTAATGCCGTAAATGCTGAAGCTGAACACTTTCCAGGGGTCGCCTTGCAGCACGGCGACCGTCACCAAAATGGAAAGGCCCGAGATCGCAAGTGCCGAGCCGAGCAGGTGGGTGAATGTATTGAGTTTTTCGCCGTGGTACACGCGGTTCCCTTGTTTGCGGAGGACGGCCGTTGTTACGCTTTTTCGGCGATCCAGCTCTGCAATTGTGCGCAGACCTCCGGGCTGTCCAGAAGCCCCAAGTGTGTCATGCCGTAAAAGACCTTGCGGTGACCCTCGGGAAAGGTCAGGGCGCGGTCTTCATCCTGGTGGTGCCCCAATGCGCTTTTCAGGGGCACCAGTCCGTCGCCGAAGAGCTTGCCGCGCACCTCACAGTGCTCCTTGGCAATCATGGCCGCAATGGCATAGCAATGCACCCCCGCAGGCAGTTGGGACAACTGACGTTGGTCCGCAGCATGGGCAAAGCGGTTGCGCCCCTCCCAGTCTTCGTCAATCAGGTTGCCATGGCGCAAGTCGGTGGTGCCCGCGCTGCGAATCTTGCCCAGGCGCGACAGTGCTTCGGAATAGGGGCTTACTTCCAGCGCCAGGTCGACCATGTTGCCGGCCCGTTCCACCATAGAGCCGTGGTGTGGCGTGCCGACAAACATCAGCTTGTGCACGTACTGCAGCCAGCCGTGTTGGGCCTGCGTACCGTAATGAAAGGCGCTGCGCGCCACCAGCCCGCCCATGCTGTAGCCCACGATGCATATTTCTTCGACTGGCACGGGCCAAGCGCGCACCATTTCTTCCAGCAGGTCGGCAAAAGCCCGGCCATTTTTTGAAATGTGCAGGCCGCTGTTGTAACGCAGGTACATGGGGGTGTAGCCGTTGGCTGCCGCCAGTACCTCGCCGTGGTCATGGCCGTTGCGGCGCCATTGCAGCTCATTCATGCAGTGGCCGTGAAGCAGTATCAATACCTTGCCCTGTGGGTTGGGAATGGCGTTGGCCAAGGCATCGGGCGTGAGGTTCAGTGGCTTGCCCTCGCGTCGAAAACCCATCTGGATGGTTAATGGGTTGTCGTGGGCGGTCATGTGGTCACCCAGCACACCGTTCAGAATGGACACAATCGCCGCGCGCTCGTCGGAAGAGTTGAGGTGGGCCAACTCAGGTTCCAGGTGGCTGAGTGCGGCGTCCAGCCCACCGCCGACCAGTTTGGTAACGCCCCGCACCGAGTCGTACACCAGACCGCTGGATTTTTGTAAAACCTTGTAGACCGCGCCGTGAACGCCAGCCCTAGGCTCTTTGGCGGTTTTGCCAAAGGGAAGGGGCAGCTTGAGGATGTTGTGGTGCATGGCCTCCACCAAGTCGGTCACGCCCAGCGTGGCTTCGATGGCGAGGCGGCTGTAGCCATGCAGGTCGGACAGGTGAACGTGTTTCTTTTTCATGGTGTTTATCCAAAAACAGGAAATTTACGGTGCTTGGCCAGCTGGTCCATGCCGGCCTGAATGCGGTGCTCGACCTCTTGGTATTTGCGCTGCACGTAGGCCGGATCATTGGCCAATTCCGGGTTGCCGTCAAAGTAGACGGGTTCCAAAAAAGCGGTGCGAATCTTGGCGGGCAGCGGAATATGCTGCAGCGGCGTGACGTGAATGGCCAGCCCCAGCGGGAAACTCAGTGTGATGGGTGCTACTTCAGAGCGCATGTGCTTTTTCAGATTGAGCAGCTTGGCCAGCCACCGGCCTTCCGACAAGACAAACAGGGTGTCGTGTCCCCCCACGGTGGCCACCGGCACGATGGGCGTGTTGGTGCGGATTGCCATGCGAATGAAACCGGTTCGATCCCCAAGCACCACCTGGTCGCGCTTGCTCCAGCTGCGAAAGGCGTCTTTCTCTCCGCCCGGCCACAGGATGACATCGTCGCCCTGCGCAAAAGCGGCCTGAATGCTGTCACAGGTCGGGCTGATGACGCCATTGCGGCGGAAATAGCGGCCCAGACCCGGCGTTTTCATCAGTACATCGTGTGCAGTGGCGTGCAAGGTGCGGCTGCCTTGAAAGTGCCGCCACCAAGCATAGGTAATGGTCCAGGCGTCCATCGTCAGCGGGCCACCGGAGTGCCCACCAATCAGCAGGACGGGTTGTTGGGGCAACTTGTCCCAGCCACTGATCTCCAGTCTGAAGTACGTGTCCATGAGGCGGGCCACCAACCCGGCTTGGCGCTGCATCAACACCGGATCGGGGCCGTTCAGCCCCTCGCGCACTGGCGCACTTGGCGGGGCTGCCTTTGTTTGACGGCGAGTGGGTAAAAATGTTGATTCAAGTGTACACAGGGACTCGTCGAGCTGCTGCAGCTTGCCACCCAATGCTTTGGCGCGTTTGTGGGATGGTGCAGCCGATATTGACTGGCCCAATGGCATTATTGCTTGTGATGATGAAGTCATGGCAGTGCGATCCGGTGGTTTTACAGGAATGTCAAAAACTGAAATCTCTGACTTTTATTGTGTACGGTTGTACACAATAAGTCAATGTTCCATTCCTTCTTTAGTCGCTACTGCCTAGTTTTTGACTGCATTGCGTTATGTCATGGCTGCCGTTGGGGCACCAAACCCGAGTGCCGGGTCGGATGCCAGGGCCAGGCGCCACAGGCGGGCCGCACGGGCCAGAAAGATCCCGCTGAATGCACCGTACAGCGCGCTGAACATCAATGTGAAGTTGCTGCTGTGGGCCAGTGCGGGGTGCATGGCCGAAGCCACCCCAACCACATACTTCGTCATGAAAAGGCCCATGATCAGCAGCAGCGGCACCCAGCTGCCGGGAATCGAGAAGCGGCGCTCCATCGGGTTGTAATGCGTTGCGTGCGGCAATGGGCGTTGCAGCACCACGGTGCCGACCAGGCTTGCCGCGCCGAGCCACGCCAGCAAAACCACGGGCTCAGCGCCAAACGCGGTGACCGTGCCAGAAAGCGAGAGGCCGGTCATCACCAAAGGCATGACGGTGATACGTTTGAGAGAAGCCGTGCGCGTCACCGTCTGCTTGCAGCCAATCCAAAGCAGAGCGAGCAGCAGTACCCAGACCCAGCGCGGTGTGTTGGAAAAAATTTGGTAGAGCATGGTGGAGTCTTTAAAAGGTGATGTGATGGACGAACTGTGACCGGTGCACGCCTGAATCGCCATCACCATGCGACCAAACGCCCTATACCGGGTGCGAAACGCGGTTTCCCGCGGGCTTTCTACAATCGGCCCCATGAAAAAGTCTTATTGGTTGGCTGGGGTAGTCGGTGTTGCGGTCGTGTCCGGTGGTGCATGGTGGTGGATGCAGCGCAGTGGGGCGGACGCGGTGCAGTACCGCACCGCCAAAATCGAGCGCGGCAACCTGCAAGCCACGGTGGCGGCCAGTGGCGCGGTGAACCCGGTGTCCCAAGTGGTGGTGGGCACACAGGTCAGCGGCCAGATTCGGGATTTGTTGGTGGACTTCAACTCCGAGGTGAAGGCCGGGCAACTGCTGGCGCAAATCGATCCAGAAACCTTTGAATACCGCGTGCGCTCGGCGCAGGCCGATGTGGACGCGGCGTTGGCGGCGGTGCTGACCGCGCAGGCCAATGCCCTGGCCGCGCAGGCCCAGGTGTCACGCGCGCAGGTCGACTTGGACGAGGCGCGGCGCGACGCCGATCGCAAACAAAGCCTGGTGGAAAAAAAATTTATAGCGGTGAGCGAGGGCGACAAAGCCCGTGCGCTGGTCAACACCAGCGTTGAAGCCCTGAAGGCGGTGCAGGCGCAAGTGGGTGTGGCACAGGCGCAGGTTAAAGCGGCCCAGGCCAACGTGGCACAGCGCAATGCCACACTGGCGCAGGCCCGCATTGACTTGGCGCGCACCCGCATTACCTCGCCGGTGAACGGCATTGTCATCAAGCGTGCGATTGAAAAGGGCCAGACCGTGGCCAGCAGTTTGCAAGCCCCAGAGCTGTTTGTCATTGCCCAGAATCTGTCGGATATGCAGGTGGATGCCAGCATCGACGAGAGCGATGTGGGGCGTTTGCGCGCCGGGCAAAAAGCCAGCTTCACGGTGGACGCTTATCCGGGGCAAACCTTTGAGGGGCAGATTCGCCAGGTGCGCAAGGCCGCCACCAATGTGGCCAATGTGGTGACCTATGTGGCTGTGGTGGGCTTCGCCAACGAAGGCGGGCGCCTGTTACCCGGCATGACCGCCAATGTGCGCGTGGTGACTGATTTGCGCGAGAACGTGCTGAAGATTCCCAACGCGGCGCTGCGGGTGCGCATCGCGGGTGTGGACCCTGCGCCGCAAGCGCCTGAACAACAAGCCAAGGGGCGTGATGAAAGTAGCCGCATCAGCACACGGGGTCGCATCTACCTGAATGACCCTCAGGGCCAGCCCAAGGCCTACAGCGTGCGCTTGGGGATTACCGATGGCACCAGCACCGAGTTGCTGGTGAGCCCTGCCAGTCCGAATGCGGAGTTGTTCAAGGAGGGCGCTACGGTCATTACCGGCACCCAGTCCACGGCGGGTGCTCCGCGCACCGCAGCGCCGACGCCCCGTTTGTCTTTCTAGGGCACAGGCGCATGGCACTGATTGAAGCGCGCGATCTGACCAAAACCTATGTGATGGGTGAGCAGACCGTGCACGCCCTGCGTGGCGTGTCGCTGGAGATCGACGAGGGCGACTTCGTGGCCATCATGGGCACCTCCGGTTCCGGCAAGTCCACGCTGATGAATATTTTGGGCTGTCTGGACCAGCCCACGCAGGGGGTTTACCTGCTGGCCGGTGAAGAGGTGGAGGTGATGACGCAAGACCAGTTGGCCTCCATTCGCAACCGGCGCATTGGCTTTGTGTTTCAGCAGTTCAACCTGTTGCCGCGTACCAGCGCGCTGGAGAATGTGGAGCTGCCCATGGTGTATGCAGGCGTCTCGGTGGCCGAGCGGCGCACCAAGGCGCTGGCCGCGTTGGAACGTGTGGGGCTGGCCGAGCGGGGCAACCATACACCGGCCGAGTTGTCGGGTGGGCAGCAACAGCGCGTGGCCATTGCGCGTGCGCTGGTGAACAGCCCGCAACTCATATTGGCGGACGAGCCCACCGGGGCATTGGACTCCCAGACCAGCGAAGACATCATGTGTTTGCTTGCTGAGCTCAATGCACAGGGCATGACGGTGGTGATCGTGACGCATGAGAGCGACATTGCCGCCTGGGCGCGGCGCAAGATTGTGTTCAAGGACGGGCGAGTTGTGGAAGACGTGGCCAGTACGGGCGCTGGTGCGGGGGGCGTTGCGCTATGAGTTTCTTGGCTGCATTGAGAAGCGCCTTGCAGGCACTGGCTGCCAACACGCTGCGCTCCATGCTCACCATGCTGGGCATCATTATTGGTGTGGCGGCCGTCATCACCATGGTGGCTGTGGGCAATGGCGCCACGCTGCGGGTGCAGGAGCAGATGAAGGGGCTGGGCTCCAACATCATGCTGGTGCTGCCCGGCGGCGTGTCGCAGGCCGGTGTGCGCCTGGGGGCGCAGACCCGCCAGCGCCTGACCGAAGAAGACGCACAGGCGATTGCCATCGACATCCCGGCGGTGCAGGTGGTGGCGCCCACCTCACGCACCAGTGGACAACTGGTGTTTGGCAATACCAACTGGGGCACCAGCATCATTGGTGTGAACAACGATTATCTGGAAGCCCGGGACTGGCCGCTGGCCAGTGGCCGCCTGTTTGACCCCGGAGAATTGGCCGGGTCGGCCAAGGTGGCGTGGATTGGGGCCACGGTGGCGCGTGAGCTGTTTGGGGACCTGGACCCGGTGGACCAGATCATCCGGGTGCGCAATATTCCGATGACGGTGGTGGGGGTGCTGGCCGTCAAAGGGCAAAACTCCATGGGCCAGGACCAAGACGACGCAGTTCTGATTCCACTGGCCACCCTGCGCAACCGCATTTGGGGTGGGGACGCCACCAGCCGCCTGAAACGCGTTGGCTCCATCTCGGTCAAGGTGCGTGACGGCGAGAGCATGAAGGCGGTGGAAGAGGCCATCAAGGACCTGCTGCGCCAGCGCTTCAAAGTGCAAGCGGGGGGCGATGATCCGTTCCAGATCCGTAACCTGACCGAGATTTTGCAGGCCCAGGAAGAGTCCAGCCGCATCATGACCTTGCTGCTGGCTGCCGTGGCGGGCATCAGCCTCTTGATTGGCGGCATTGGCATCATGAACATCATGCTGGTCAGCGTGACCGAGCGCACCCGCGAGATCGGTCTGCGCATGGCGGTGGGTGCGCGCGGGCGCGACATCCTGGCGCAGTTTTTGATTGAAGCGGTCACGCTAAGCCTGATTGGTGGCGCGATCGGCGTGGCCTTGGGCGCGGCGGCCACCTGGGGTGTGGGTCACTTTGCAGGCTGGCAGGTGTCCCTGAGTGTGGGTGCGGTGCTACTGGCCGTGGGTTTTTCCGGTTTCGTCGGCGTGTTTTTTGGCTACTACCCGGCCCGGCGGGCGTCACGCCTGCTGCCGATACAGGCCTTGCGGTACGAATAGTGCTATGAATATGTGAGCTAGCTGCGCACGTATTCATTGGGCCAAAGGCCTATTTGGCTATGCAAATCCGGTTTCTGCCCGAAGATTTCGCTTCGTACATGGCTTGGTCGGCCCGACGTATCAGGTATTGGTGGTCCGGGTGGCCGTCGTGCATGGCCAAGCCAATGCTGATCGTGGCACGGACGCTTCGTCCTTGGCCAATCAGGAACTCATTGGCTTCAAATTGTTTGCGGATATTTTCGGCAATGCGCTGCGCTACTTCCGCATTCACTTCCACCAGCATGACCACCACTTCTTCACCGCCGTAGCGAAACACAAAGTCACCGTTTCGCACGGCATTGACAATGATGGCAGCGGCTTGCTGCAGCACCATGTCACCTGCCTCGTGGCCATGGACATCGTTGACCACCTTGAAGTGGTCAATGTCCAGCAGCAGCGCCGCAAAGCTGTGGCCCTGGGTTTGCGCCATGTGGATCTCGCGGCTCATGACCGAGGGCAAGAAGCGGCGGTTGAGCAGACGGGTCAGGGCGTCGCGGCCATTTTCTACCTCCAACTGGCGCTCAAAGAGCGTGGAGAGTTGGAACTTGATCCCTTCGAGCAGCGACTGCAACTCGGCAATTAGTTCATTGCTTTTCAAGTCCTGTGGCGACAGTGACTGCAATTGCGGCAGCAGCATGGTGTCGATGTTGATCATCGACTCCTGGATGAACTGGATCTCAGGTGAACCCTCAAAGACCACCGCAGCCTTATGGGTGAACCAGAGCCCAAACTCGGCATTGCTCAGACGCGGCAACATCACGGGGCGCATTGGGCGGTGCAGAGTAAACAGCGCCTCCTGGCTCCACTCCAGCAGGGCATAGCGCTGGCGCTCACGCTCTACGGCCATGTTCTGGCCCATGGAAAACAGCCGGTAGGCTTCGTCGCTGCGCACTTCGCGCTCGGTATTGCGCAGGTAGGATGAACTCATCAGCTCCAACGCCAGGTCCATCATTTGGCTGATGTAGCCCAGCGCTTCGAGATGCGTTGCATTGTCTGTGCAGTAGTCAGGCACACGCTGCTTGAAGCGTTGTTTGAGCAAGCGCGCACCGCGCGTCACCAAGTGCAGCGGGAGCTGAATACGGGCGTGTACGGCCCCAACATGCAGTTGGTGGGCTGCCAGTTTGGCCATATCTGTGTGAGGGTGGCCAAACAACTCACGCAGCCAACGCTGCATGGAGCTGTGCAAGCGGTCATGCACGATAGCGTGATCCAGGAACAGGCTGGCCTGCGGATATTGCAGCATGCCGTTGTAAAAATAGTCGGCCAACTCGGCGGCATGCTGGTCAGCGCAATGGGCCACCATGGCTTTGCATGCCGCACTGGTTTGCTCCACGAGTTCCAGCATCTCGGCTTCAGGGCTTAGGGCGTGGTTGGTGACGGTTGATTCGGACATGGCACTGGCCCACTGTAAAGGAGCCCAATTTTATCTGGCCGCTCGGCGATAATCGCGGCTCACTGAGGGAGTACACGTGGATTTTGCATTGCTGATGAAAGCCGCCATCATGGGCGTGGTTGAGGGGCTGACGGAGTTTTTACCCATTTCATCTACCGGCCACCTGATATTGGCCGGGGCATTGCTCGGCTTTGACGACGACAAGGCCAAGGTGTTTGACATTGCCATCCAGACCGGTGCCATTTTTGCCGTGATTTTGGTGTACTGGCAAAAAATCCGCGACACCGTGGTGGCCCTGCCCAGCCAAAAGCAGGCGCGCCAATTTGCCCTGAATGTGCTGATTGCCTTTGTGCCGGCGGTCATTTTGGGCCTGCTGTTCGGTAAGGCGATCAAGGCGCATCTGTTCACGCCGGTGGTGGTGGCCAGTACCTTCATCATTGGTGGCTTCATCATTTTGTGGGCCGAGCGGCGCCAGCAAAAC
>CAJASG010000259.1 GCA_903944555.1 uncultured beta proteobacterium | reverse complement strand
TTCAGGTAGACGGCTGCATCGGCCACGGTGCGAATGCCGCCCGAGGCTTTGAACCCGACGCGTTGCGCGGCATGTGGGTCGGCGGCAATGGTGGCGAGCATGGTGCGCGCGGCCTGTGGGGTGGCGTTGACGGGCGTTTTGCCGGTGCTGGTTTTTAGAAAATCGGCGCCCGCGTCGAGACTCAGTTGGGAGGCGTGGGCTATCAAGGCTTCACTCTTCAACTCTCCGGTTTCCAGAATCACCTACAGCAGCAGGCCGGGGCAGGCCTTGCGCACGGCGGCCAGCAACTGTGCCACTGTGCGCGCATCACCTGCCATCAGCGCTTTGTAGGGCAGCACCACATCCACTTCCTGCGCGCCGCTTTGCACGATGGTATGAGTGTCGCGCACCGCGTGCTCCGTGTCGGCGTCGCCATGCGGGAAGTTGGCCACGGCTGCGACCGCAATGTGGGCGGGGAGTTGGGCGCGGGCAAAGGCGGCCAGTCGGGGCCATACGCACACAGCAGCGACAGGGCCGAACGGGCTTTGTGCCCGCGCGCACAGGCGGGCAATGTCGGTCTCGGTATCGTGCGTGTTCAGGCTGGTCAGGTCCAGGCAGGAAAGGGCCATGCGGGCGCTGGCGGATGAATTTGTCACGTAGTCGGTGCTTGGGGTCATGTGTTCGTTTCAGTTTTACACAGCGTAATGCCGCCAATGATGGCTGCCAATAAACCACTGGCAGCCTCGCTGCTGGCCTGCGCTTGCGACAAGGTGTGGGCGTGGCTGAGCTGCTCGGTGGACAGGCCTGCCCCCATGTTGGTGATAAGGGACAGGGCTAGCACTCGCATGCCAGCATGGCGCGCCAAAATGGTCTCTGGTACGGTGCTCATCCCCACTGCATCGGCACCCAGGCGCGCCAGCATGCGGATCTCGGCAGGGGTCTCGAACTGGGGGCCAAACGCCCACGCATACACGCCGGTGTGCAAGGCGACGCCATGCGCTGCGGCGATGCCAATGGCCTGGCTGCGCAGGGCCGGGTCGTAGGCGTCCACCATGCTGACAAAGCGCGCAGATCCGGTCTCATTAATCAAGGGCGAGCGCTGCGGCAGGTTGATATGGTCGTCCAGCACCATCAGGCTGTGTGGCGGCATGTCCGTGCGCAGGCTGCCTGCCGCGTTGGTTTGCACCAGGGTGTCGCAGCCCAGGGCTTGCAGCACACGCAGCGGTGTTTTCATGGCGTCCACGGCGCCGGTTTCATACCCGTGTTGGCGCCCGCTCAGGACGGCGACTTCTTGCCCTCCAATGTGGCTCAGCCACAACTCGCCGCAGTGGCCGGCCACCGTGGCATGGGGGAACCCTTCCAGATCCGCATAGGGAATGCGAATCGGGTTTTGCACATGCGTGGTTAAACCACCCCAGCCCGAGCCCAGCACCACGGCGATGCGCGTACGTGCTCGGGGTGCCAGCAATCGAAGGGTTCGCTGGGCAGGGTAGTTGTGTGTCACCGTTGCGGCCGCATTCATGGTTGTTGTAAGTGGTCAGGCCCGAAGCTCTGAGGCAGCAGCTGGGCCAGCGTATAGCGCGGCCCCATTGTGGTGTCGTTGGCGGTCAGGATGGGCGTGTCCTGTGCACAAAATTCGCGCAGCTTTTGGCGGCAACCGCCACAGGGGGTGACCCATGCCCCGCCGGTGCCGACTACCAACACAGCCCGCGCCCTGGTGCTACCTGCCAGCACCATGGCGCTCAAGGCGCTGGCTTCTGCGCACACGCCTTCCGGGTAGGCCGCGTTTTCTACGTTGCAGCCTGCGTGGATGCGGCCCTGATCGTCCAGAACGGCGGCCCCGACCTGGTATTTGGAATAGGGTGCGTAGGCTCTGTGCTGTGCGGCTCGCGCGGCTGTCAGCAGTTCCGCTTGTTGGGCTTCGGTGGGTATGGGGTTGGGCATGCTTCGCATAATAGCGCCGCCACCGGCAGGCTCAAATAGGTACTCAATGCGCTCCAGCCGCGGCATCAGCGCTGGGTGCGCCGCCCGCCTTGCCAGCACGTATCGGCCGTGACAGCCACACAAAAGGAATCAGCAACAAAAACACCAGTGCCGAGCCATAGAAGATGTCGTTGGCGGCCAGCATGTAGGCTTGCTGGTCCACCATTCGGTTGATCTGGCTTAGTGCCTGCTCGGTGCTCATGCCGGATGCGTTAAAGCCTGCAATGGCATTGGTGGCAGCGCTGCTGCCGAGGTTCACCATTTCTGCCAGTTGGGCGTGGTGCACAGCGGCGCGGTCTTGCCAAAGGGTGATGGCAATGGAGGTGCCAAACGAGCCACCCACAATGCGCGCAAAGCTCGACAGCCCCGAGGCTGAAGGAATTTTCTCTGGCGCAATGCCACCCAATGTGATGACAGACAGGGGAATGAAAAAGAACGCCACCGCAATACCCTGGACGATGGTGGGGAACATCACCGTATCAAAGTCGGCCTGGGTGTTGAAATGCGAGCGCATGAACAGCACCGCTGCAAACACCACAAAGGCAAACGTAGTGAGGCCGCGCGGATCAAAACGCTGGATATTCTTGCCCACCACGGGTGACAGCAAAATCGCAAACAGGCCGACCGGAGCCATCAACATGCCCGCTTGGGTGGAGGTGTAGCCCATGAACTGTTGCAACCACAGGGGCAGCAGCACCAGATTGCCCATGAACAGGCTGTAAGCGACGGCCATGGACACGGTGCCAGTCCAGAAGTTGCGGATTTTCAGCAGCTTGAGGTCCACGACCGGGTGCTCGTCGGTCAGCTCCCACGCAATGAAGAAGAGAAAACCCACCAAAGCCACGACGCCCAGGGCGATCACTTCGTTGGAGTGAAACCAGTCCAGCTCCTTGCCCTTGTCCAGCATGATCTGCAATGCACCGACCCACACCACCAGCAGTGCCAGTCCGACCGTGTCGATGGGCAATTGGCGGGTAGGCGTTTCGCGCTTTTTAAAAATCGTCCAGGTAATGAAGGCGGCCAAAAACCCGACCGGAATATTGATGTAAAAAATCCAGCCCCAGTGCGTGTGGTCGGTGATCCAGCCGCCCAGCAGTGGCCCCATCACGGGCGCCACCAGTGTTGTCATGGCCCACAGTGCCATGGCCATGCCCGCAAGGGCCGGCGGGTAACTGGACAGCAGCAGAGCCTGGGCCAGCGGCATCATTGGCCCCGCCACAAAGCCCTGCAGGGCGCGCATGGCAATGAGCGATTCCATATTGGGGGCCAAACCGCACATCCACGATGTCAACACAAACAGCAGCACGCTGGTGGTAAACAGACGTACCTGGCCAAAGCGTTGCGACAACCAGCCGGTGAGTGGCAGCGCAATCGCATTGGCCACCCCGAAGCTGGTGATGACCCAGGTGCCCTGGTTAGGGCTGACGCCCAAATCCCCCGCAATGGCGGGGAGCGACACGTTGGCGATGCTGGAGTCCAGCACGTTCATGAATGTTGCGGCGGACAAAGCGATGGTGCCCCACAACCGGGCGGAGCCCTGCAAGGGCTGCAGGGGAATATAAGCAGGTGCGGTCATGCAAGCGCGCCGCTTCAGTGCGCACGGCCGACATTGGCCGCGATGACGCGCTGCACTTCTGCACTGGCCTGCGTGTCCAGCACGGCATACACCTCGGTTTGCACCTGCGATGCGGTGCGTGGGGCATCGGCCAGAGTTTTTCCGCTTTGGTCGGTGGTGTCTACGGTGGCTTCCATCGACAGGCCAACGCGCAAGGGGTTGCGTGCCAACTGCTCAGGGTCAAGCGCCACGCGTACCGGCACACGCTGCACCACCTTGATCCAGTTTCCGGTGGCGTTTTGCGCTGGCAGCAGGGCAAAGGCAGCGCCGGTACCGGCGCCCAAACCGGCCACGGTGCCCTGGTACTCCATGCGCTTGCCATACAGGTCTGCCGTGAGTATGACGGGCTGACCAATGCGGATATTGCGCAACTGCACTTCTTTGAAATTGGCATCGACCCAGAGCTGGTTGAGCGGAATGATGGACATCAGCGGTGCACCGGCGGACACCCGTTGGCCCAGTTGCACGGTGCGCTTGGCGACAAAGCCGTCGACCGGTGCGGGCAGGGCGGCACGGTGCAGGGCCAAGAAGGCTTCCCGCACCTTGGCCGCAGCTGCCATGACCGTCGGATGGGTCTCAATACGGGTGCCGTCGGTCAGGGCCTGGTTGCTGGTGAGTTGTTCGCGCGCAGCGGCGACTCCGGCCTTGGCCGAGGCGAAGGCATTTTGGGCATTGGCCAGTTGTGACTGCGCGTGGTTGAGCTCCTCTTTGGATACGGCACCGTTGCCCACGAGGGCCTGACGGCGGTTCAGGTCATCGGTGGCGCGGGCGATGTCAGTTTGGGCCTTGGTGATGTCGGATTCACGCAGGGTGATTTGCGCCCCCAGCGAGCCGTTGTTGGCGTACAGCGTGCGCACCTGGCGCACCGCTTGGGCCAGATTGGCCTCGGCCTGGTCCAGCGCGATCTTGGCATCGGCTGGGTCCAGTTGCACCAGCGGCTGGCCTGCTTTCACAAAGTCGGTGTCGTCGGCCAGGATGGCGGTGACGGTGCCGCCAATCTGCGGTGTGATCTGAATCACGTTGCCCTGTACATAGGCGTTGTCGGTGGCCTCGGCGTGGCGCGCACCAAACCATTCATAGCCACCCCAGGCCAACCCGACGAGCACCACACCGCTGATGATGGTGAGCGCTTTTTTTCGGGCTGCGTTGGCAGGAACGTGCTTGGGGGCTGGCGGCGTAAGGGGTGCGTTCATGGTGTCGATTTCTGTGAAAGTGTGTTCGAGGTGTCGGGCGTGTAGCCGCCTCCCAGTGCGCGGATCAACTGCACTTGGGTGTCCAGTGCGCGGGCGGTCAGATCCACGCCTTGAAGGCGCTGGCTCAGCACGGCGGTCTCGGCGCTGAGCACGCCCAGGTAGTTGCCAAGACCGGCCTGGTAGCGTTGCACTGCAATGGAATAAGCCGATTCGGCGGAGATCTGTGCGGCGGACTGTTCGGTCTGCTGGCGGGTGATGGCCTTGGCGGAGGTCAGTTGGTCGGTCACCTCGTGCACGGCCTGGATGACCAGCGCGTTGTAGCTTTCCACCGCTGCGTCCATGTCGGCCGTCTTGCCACGCAGATTTGCGCGCAGGCGACCACTGTCAAACAAAGGCAGGCGAATGGCGGGCCCAACGCCCCACTGGTCACTGCCGGTCTGTAGCAGTTTGTCAAAGCCAATACTGGAGAAGCCGGCGAAGGCAGTCAGGTTGATGTTGGGGTAGAACTGGGCCCGGGCGCTGTCGATGTCGCGCGTGGCCGCCTCAATCCGCCAACGGGCCGCAGCAATGTCGGCCCGACGACCCAGCAGGTCGATCGGGATTGAGTTTGAAACTGCTATTGATTTAATAGCTGCTTGCGCACGTTCCGTAAGGGCTAAGGCCATATTTGGCTGTGAAGTGAGGGCTGCCAGGGCGTTCAACGTCAACGACCGCTGCTCTTGCAATAGCTCGATTTGAAAGCGGGCGTCGGGCAGGGCGCTTTCGCTTTGCTGCAATTCGAGTTGGGTGTCCAACCCGGCGTTCACCCGGTCTTGCACCAAGCCCTTGGCCTGCTCACGCTGTGCCAGGGTGCGCTGCGCCAGGCCGATATGGGCGTTGATGCGCACCAGCGCGAAGTAGCTGCGCACCACATTGCTGGCCAGCAACATCGCAGCGGCCTGGCCATCGGCCTCCGAGGCGCGCGCCTGGCCCAACGCGGCGTCCAGAGCCGCGCGGTTTTTGCCAAAGAAATCCAGCTCCCAACTGGCGGAAGCTTGCAGCGTGCCGGTCTCGAAGATGTTTCCTGCCAAAGGGGCCGGGTACATGCCGTGGGCAGGGAAGCGCTGGCGGTTGAGGTCCACGCTGCCATTGACCTGTGGTCCACCGGCTGCACCGACCAGTTCGAGCCCGGCCTGTGCCCGTGCCAAGCGGGCCTGTGCCACGCGCAGACTCGGGCTTTGGGCCAAGGCCTGGTCCACCAACTGGGTTAGCTGCGCATCACCAAACAGCAGCCACCATTGGCTGTCCAGCGCAGGTACGGCGGCGGGGGGCGTGCCAGTGGCACTGTCCAAGCCCAGTGCCGCTGGCGTTAAAACCGTGGCCTTGGGGGAAATACCCGAGAAATTGGCGCAGGCGCTCAGGGTGGCGAGCGCCAGTGCGCTGAGGAGGGTGGTGTTAAACCGCATCGCAGTCTCCGGGTGTGTCAGTGCTTGTCGCTTGGGTATTGTTCAAAATGCGGCGCAAAAAGCTTTTCAAGGTCGTAAATTCTTCGGGCGTGAAGCCCTCCAGATGGGCGTTTTGCACACTGCTCAGCAGGCCCGGAATGGCCGCGGCAGCCTGCGTGCCCGCCGCGGTCAGGACAATGTTGACCACCCGGCGGTCTTCTTCCGAGCGCACCCGCTGGCACAGGCCCTTGGCCTCCAGGCGGTCCAGCAGCCGGGTCATGGCTCCCGTGTCCAGGTGGCAGGCCCGCGCCAGTTCGGCCACGGTGGAGGCTTGCTTCGTGTACAGCTTGAGCAGGGGCACCCATTGCGCGTTGGTCAGGTCAGCGTGGGCGAGTTGACGCTCCACTTGCTGGGCCACCGCACTCAAGATCTGGCGCATCAGGTAACCCATGCTTTCCTCTGGCTGGAAGTTCTCCGCGCTGTAGAACGTGGCGTAGGTCGTGGGTTGGTCTGATTTCATTCTGGGAATTATACTTGCCTAGGCAAATATTGCCGCGGCTTTGTTTGAGTAGGCAATTGAATTTAAAGGTTACTGGGGCGGAGCAAGCGGCGCTTTGGCGCCCACGACTGCACGCAACAACGCGCCGGCGGTTGCGGCGACCAGTTGCAGGTCTTGCACCCGGTCTTGCTCAATGAGTTGGAGCGCCAACTCGTTCACGCCACCAACCACCGCCATGGCCATGTCAGGGGCCAGCACGTCGCGGCCCTCTGAGGCGTTGATGACCTTGCACATGAAGTCGGCAATCTCCTGGTTCACCCGCCTGCGTGCGGCCAAGCCCGGTGCGCCCAGACCCAAAATCTCCACAAACAGGGTGCGCATGACCAGCGGGTTGTTTTCCAGGCAATTCAGGTAAGCCACCATGGCCACTTCTACTTGCGTCTGCCAGGTGCGGTTCGGGTCCAGGGATGAGCGCAGGGCGTTGAGCGCATTGCGACTGGCAGATGCGTACAGCGCAATCAGGCAGTCGGCCTTGGTGGTGAAGTGTTCGTAAAACGTGCGCCGTGAAACGCCGGCCTCACGCACGATGTCGGCAATCGTGATGGCGCCGTAACCCTTGGCTGCCACCGCCCTGGCCATGCCGTCAAACAGGCGTTGCTGATGCTCGCTGGCCTCGGTAGCTTGGGTTAACGGGTCGGATGCGTTCATGGCAAGTCCTGGTGCGGTGTTGATTAGGTAATGCCGCCTAAAGACCAAGAATAACCGATTTGGTACTTGACGGTACCGAGCGGGAAACGCATGATTCGCCCGGTTGGTACTAATACGTACCGCGGCGAACAACTCGGAATCTAACCATGACTGATAACTACCTTAATTTTGCCAACTCTCCTCTGGGCGCTAAGCTGGCCGATGCCTTGGGCTTACCCAAGCCGATGCCACTGGAGCGCTACAAGTCGGGCCAAGCCGTGGTCAAAGGATCGGTTTTGCTGGGCGGTGGCGGTGAACCGCAGTTGTTGGAAGCGCTGGCGGCGGCCTTCAAATCGATGGCGGTGCAAAGCCTGGCCCATGCCCAACTGGCGCAATGGATGCCTGTGGCCAATAAGGCGGGCCTGATGACTGGCCGCTGGGGTGTGGATGGCAAGCCTGGCGAAAAGGTCAAAGCCCTGGTGTTTGACGCCACCGGCTTGACCGACAGCACGCAGTCGGATGCGCTGTACCAGTTTTTTCATGACGCCGCTCGCTCTGTGTTGCCTTGTGGCCGAGTGGTGATTCTGGGTCGCCCACCGGAAGGCTGTGCCACTGCCCGCCAAGCCACCATTCAGCGTGCGCTGGAAGGCTTGAGCCGTTCGCTGGCCAAAGAACTCAAGAAGGCCATCGCCGTGCAACTGGTCTATGTGGCCGAAGGCGCTGAGGGCCAACTCGAATCCACCCTGCGCTTTTTGCTGTCACCGCGCAGCGCCTATGTGTCTGCACAGGTCATCCGTGTCGGCCAGACCGTGGGTACACAGGCCGTTCCGGCCGACTGGGCCAAGCCCTTGGCTGGTAAAAAAGTGCTGGTAACTGGTGCCTCACGCGGCATTGGCGCGTCGATTGCCGAAGTCATGGCCCGCGAAGGCGCCACTGTGATCTGTCTGGATGTGCCACAAGCGCAACCTGGCCTGGACGAGATTGCCGCCAAGCTGGGTGGCACCGCCATTGCGTTGGACATTGGAGCGGAGGATGCACCGCAAAAGCTGGTGGACGCCGCCAAGTTAGATGGTGGCTGGGATGTGGTGGTACACAACGCTGGTATTACCCGCGACAAGACCATTGCCAACATGAAAGAGCACTTCTGGCAGATGGTGGTCAACGTTAACCTGTCGACCCAGGAGCGCATCAACGACGCGCTGGTGGAGTCCGGTGCGTTGAAAGACGGTGGCCGCATTGTGTGTGTGTCGTCTATCTCCGGCATTGCCGGTAACCTGGGCCAGACCAACTACGCGCTGTCCAAGGCCGGTGTGGTGGGCATGGTGCAAAGCACCGCGCCCATTTTTGCCAAGAAGGGCATCACCATTAACGCGGTTGCACCGGGCTTTATTGAGACCCAAATGACCGCCGCAGTGCCCTTTGCCATCCGCGAAGCCGGTCGTCGTATGAATTCCATGAGCCAGGGCGGACAGCCCCAGGATGTGGCCGAGGCAATCGCCTGGTTTGCCAGCCCAGCCTCCAGCGGTCTGACGGGCAATGTGGTGCGCGTGTGTGGACAAAGCCTGATCGGCGCGTAATTGCGCCCAGGCAAAGAACTTAATCCCATGAAGACCATTGAAATCAACAAACCAATGCACCCGCTGCAGATGTATGCAGGTGCCTTGCTTTCCACCACCAAACGCCCCGGCGTGATCAAAGCCCTGCCCAAGGTGACCTATGTGCGCCCAAACGTGGTGCTGGATGCGGCTGAGATTGCCGCTTACGCCAAGGTCTGCGGCTTCACCGCGGCGCATGGTGTGCCGCTCATCTATCCGCAGTTGCTGACCTTTCCTTTGGCTATGGCGTTTTTTGGCTCGGACAACTGCCCCTGGCCTGCCATGGGCACGGTGCATCTCGGTAACCGCATCCGGCAGCACCAGCGCCTGAACGCGGGCGACGCCCTGCGTGTGGAGATGCGCACCGGCACGCTGATCGCCCATGAAAAAGGCCAGATATTCAATCTGGAAATGGCGATTTTGCGTAATGACGAATTGGTGTGGGAAGCCACCCAGTCGCTGCTTCGCATCGGTGTCAAAAACCCCGTAGGCGCGGAGTATGCCAGCGCAATCGGGTCGGAGTTACCCCTGTCGCACCAGGCTGATTTTTCTGCGCCGGCTGACATCGGGCGCCGTTATGGCGTGGTGTCGGGCGATTTGAATCCCATCCATGTGTCGGCCCTGTCGGCCAAACTGTTTGGGTTTCGCCAAGCCATTGCGCACGGTCTGTGGACCAACGCGCGCGCGCTGGCAGCCCTGGTGCCACATACGCCTTTGGCACAGGCCGAAATGACGACGGAATTCAAGACCCCCTTGTTCCTGCCCGCCCGATCGTCCTTGTGGGCGACCCGCCAACTGAAGGGGCCGCTTCCCGACAACGCCCTGTTTGAGGTGCGCAACGCCCGGGGCGACAAGCCCCACCTGCGCGCACAACTGGCCTACAAAGTCGATCAAGGCGCCTAAACCCGACACCGTATTCAGCGTTTCGCTTTTAACCATTTTTCTGAGAGAAGTCACCATGACCACTAACATTCGCCGCGTCGCCATTTTGGGCGGCAACCGTATTCCGTTTGCCCGCTCCAACACCGTGTATTCCACCGTCTCCAACCAGGAGATGTTTACCGCCACGCTGCAAGGCTTGGTGGATCGTTTCAATCTCCACGGTGAGCGCCTGGGCGATGTGGTCGGTGGTGCCGTCATGAAGCACGCCCGCGACTTCAACTTGGTGCGCGAATGCGTGCTCTCCACCACGCTGTCGCGTGACACCCCCGCGTTTGACTTGCAGCAAGCCTGTGGCACTGGTCTGGAAGCTGCCATGGTGGTGGCCAACAAGATTGCCTTGGGCCACATCGAGTGTGGTATTGCCGGTGGTGTGGACACCACCTCGGACGCGCCCATTGGCCTGAACGAAAAACTGCGCAAGATCATGCTGGAAGCCTCGCGCGCCAAGACCACGGCGCAGCGCCTGACCGCGTTGTCCAAAATCCGCCCCGCCATGCTGGTGCAACCTGCCTTGCCACGCAACGGGGAGCCACGTACCGGCTTGTCCATGGGCGAGCATGCTGAACAGATGGCCCAGCAGTGGAACATCAGCCGCGAAGACCAGGACGCGCTGGCCCTGAAGAGCCACATGAACCTGGCCCAGGCTTACGACGATGGCTTCTTCAACGACCTGATGACCCCATTCAAGGGCGTGAGCCGCGACAACAACCTGCGTGGTGACCTCAGCATCGAAAAACTGCGCTCGCTCAAGCCCGTGTTCGACAAAAAAGTAGCCCCGGAAAAAGGCACGCTCACCGCCGGCAACTCCACCCCGTTGACCGATGGTGCTTCTGCCGTGCTGCTGGCCAGCGAAGAGTGGGCCAAGGCCCGCAACCTGCCGGTGCTGGCTTACATCACCTTCAGCGAAGTGGCTGCGGTTGATTTCTTCGACAACGACGCCAAAGAAGGCTTGCTAATGGCACCTGCCTACGCCGTGCCGCGCATGTTGGCCCGCGCCAACCTGAAGCTGCAGGACTTTGATTACTACG
>CAJASG010000258.1 GCA_903944555.1 uncultured beta proteobacterium | reverse complement strand
ATTGACTAGACCTCGATATCCGTGCCGACCGCATTCGCCCATTGACGCAGTGGGTAAACCAATGCTTCCCCGGGGTGAATACCCGGCGCGCGGAACCCTGGGCAGGCCTGCGCCCCATGCTGCCCAATATGCTGCCGCGCGTAGGGCCGGGCAGCCGTGCCAACGTGTTCTACAACACCGGACACGGGCATTTGGGCTGGACGCTGTCGGCCATTACGGCACACCAACTCACCGGGCATGTGCAGCAGCACTATGCACGCTAAGCCTTTCAATCCACACTAGACCCATCAGGAGAACACTATGGCGGTATCTGTTTTCGATCTTTTCAAAATCGGCATCGGCCCGAGCAGCTCCCACACCGTGGGCCCGATGCGCGCCGCTCGTCAGTTCGTCATTCGGCTGCAACAGGCTGGCCTTCTGGGGCAAATCGCTGGCGTGCGCTGTTGGCTATATGGCTCGCTGGGCGCCACGGGCAAGGGCCACGGCAGCGACACGGCGGTGCTGTTGGGCTTGGGTGGGCATGAGCCGGACACCGTGGAAATTGAGACCATTCCGGGCCTGCTGGCTGTTATACGCGCCGACAAAGCGCTGAGTCTGCTGGGCCTGCACAGCGTTCCCTTTGTGGAACGTGACGACCTGAACTTCATGCGCCGCGAGACCCTGCCCTTTCACGCCAACGGCATGCGCTTTGTGGCATTTGACAATACCGGGGCCGAGATCAGCAACCGCACCTACTACTCCGTGGGTGGCGGCTTTGTGATCACCGACGAAGTGGCAGCAGACGGCACGCGCCAGAAGGTGGTGGCGCCCGACGCTACGGTGTTGCCACTGCCGTTTACCAGTGGCGACCAGTTGCTGGAAGTCGCCAAGCGGGAGGGCCTGAGCATTGCACAGGTGATGCGCCGCAACGAGCAGCACTGGCTACCAGACGCCGACATCAATAAGGGTCTATTGCGCATCTGGCAAGTGATGCAGGACTGCGTGCGCCGGGGCTGCCGCACCGACGGCGTTCTGCCCGGTGGCTTCAAGGTCAAACGCCGTGCCGCGCCGCTGTTTCGCGCCCTGAGTGAAAATCCGGAAGCCGCCTTGCGTGACCCGCTACAGGTGCTGGACTGGGTCAACCTCTACGCGCTGGCGGTGAATGAAGAAAACGCCGCCGGTGGCCGGGTCGTCACCGCGCCGACCAATGGTGCAGCCGGTATCGTCCCCGCTGTGCTGCATTACTACAGCCGGTTTGTGCCGGGAGCCAGCGAAGCCGGGGTGATGGACTTTTTGCTCACCGCGGCAGCCATCGGCATTCTCTACAAGGAGAATGCGTCCATCAGCGGTGCCGAAGTGGGTTGCCAGGGCGAAGTGGGCGTGGCCTGTTCCATGGCGGCTGGCGCGTTGTGTGCGGTGATGGGTGGCACGCCAGAGCAGGTGGAAAACGCGGCAGAGATTGGCATGGAACACCACCTGGGCCTGACCTGCGACCCGGTGGGCGGGTTAGTGCAAATACCCTGCATTGAACGCAACGCCATCGCATCGGTGAAAGCCATCAACGCAGCCCGCATGTCGCTGCGCGGCGACGGAACCCACTTTGTAAGTCTGGACAAGGTCATCAAGACCATGCGAGAGACTGGTGCTGACATGAAGACCAAGTACAAGGAAACTGCCCGCGGAGGATTGGCAGTCAACATTGTGGAATGCTGAAACCCAAGTTTTAGTTCACGAAAGGGTCTGCCGGTTGGGCAATGTTGCGCGCCAAATGCAATACAAACCGGCTGCCTTCATTGGGCGAAGATTCAACACTTACCTTTCCCAACAGCACTTGCGTCACCATCTGGTGCACGATGGCCAGCCCCAGGCCTGAGCCACCCTGCCCCATGCGGGTGGTGAAAAACGGATCAAAAATGCGCCCCACAATGTCAGCTGTCATGCCAACGCCATCGTCCAAAAAGACCAGTTGAATCGTCTCCTCATCCAGCTGGCGCCCCGTCACCGAGATCAGGCCTTCCGTTCGCCCCTCAAAGGCATGCAGCGCCGCATTCATCACCAGATTGATCACGACCTGCCCCAAAGAACCGGGGAAGCTATTCATCGTGATGTCCGCCGGTATATCAATCTCCAGCTGCCAAGGCAGCTTTTTAAGGTTCGGCT
>CAJASG010000257.1 GCA_903944555.1 uncultured beta proteobacterium | reverse complement strand
TTGTGACAGCAACAAGCCCAAAAGCCCGTTGCAGCACACTCTAAAACAACACGAAAGACGCAATGGCGGGCAACATTCAGGTCGTGAAAGACGGCTATTTGGTCTGGGTCACACTGGACCATCCAGGTAAGTTCAATGCGATGTCACGGGCCATGTGGCGCGCGCTCAAGGGAGCGTTTGAGGGCATTCAGCGCGAGTCTGACGCGCGCTGCGTCATCATCCGCGGTGCCGATGGTCATTTTTGCGCGGGCGGCGACATTGCCGAATACCCCGGCTTCCGCTTTGATGCGCAGCAACTGGAGCAATTTCACGAAGAAGATGTTTGGGGTGGTCTGCAGGCCATGTTGGACTGCGACGTGCCCATCGTGGCGCAAATCGACGGCAACTGTATGGGCGCGGGGGTGGAGATAGCCAGTTGCTGCGACCTGCGCATCGCCAGCACATTGGCGCGCTTTGGCGCACCGATTGCGCGTTTGGGCTTTCCCATGGCGCCGCGCGAAGCAGCGCTGGTGGCCCAGGCCGTGGGGAACACCACCGCTCGGGCGATGTTGCTGGCAGCCGAGGTGTTTGACGCACCGCACATGCTGGCGCGTGATTTTTTGCTCAAAGTGCTGCCGCAGGAGCAACTCAAGCCCTACACCCTGGATCTGGCCCAGCGGGTTGCCGCTTTGGCCCCGCAGGCCGCCCGGCTTAACAAGCAAGCATTTCGAGCATTAAATATGCCTCTAGACCCCGTGGAATATGCGCAGGAAGCTCCTGAATTGATAGCGGTCAACCCCGCCTACGCCTATGCCAACAGTGCCGAGCACCGGGAAGGCATCGCCGCTTTTCTGGATAAACGCAAACCGAATTTCTAAGGCCCCCATGCGCCAGCCGCCGATCCCATCCCAAGGCAACGCCAACCTGTTCGCCGCACTGCGCGCCGCTTTTCCCGCAGACTTGCGCGCCTGCGCCGTGGAGACCGACACCGGCCTGCACTACTCTTGGCAAGACCTGGACGAAGCCACTGCGATGGTGGCGAACTTGCTGGAGTCCTTGGAGCTGCCTGCTGGCGCACGCATTGCAGCGCAGGTGGAAAAGTCGGTCGAGGCGTTGGTGCTGTACTTGGCCACTTTGCGTGCCGGGTTGGTGTATTTGCCTTTGAACACGGCCTACCAGAGCGCCGAGATGGCCTATTTCATTGGCGATGCGCAGCCCGCAGTGGTGGTGTGCGCTGGCCACAACTTTGGCTGGATCAGCAAACAAGCGTTCCTGGCGGGCACTGCCTATGTGTTCACCCTGAACGACGACCGCACCGGCTCGCTTTTGGACCGTGCGGCGCATTTTCCCCGCGTGCACGCCGTGGCGCAGCGCCAGGCCGATGATTTGGCGGCCATCATTTACACCAGCGGCACCACCGGGCGCAGTAAGGGCGCCATGCTGTCGCACGGCAACCTGCTGAGCAATGCGCAGGTGCTGCAAAGCTACTGGGACTGGCAACACCCCCAGAAAACGCGGGAGCAGGGCGGCGATGTGCTGATCCACGCCTTGCCCATCTTCCATGTGCACGGCCTGTTTGTTGCCATCCACGGTGCGCTGATCAATGGCAGCAAGATGATCTGGCTGAGTCGGTTTGACCCCCAGGTGGTGCTGCGCTACCTGCCGCAGGCCACCGTGTTCATGGGCGTGCCCACCCTGTATGTGCGGCTGCTGGCCGAATCAGGCCTCACGCCAGAGGCGGTGCGCAGCATGCGCCTGTTTATCTCCGGCTCGGCACCCATGCTGATAGAAACCTTCACCGAGTGGCAGCAGCGCACGGGCCACACCATTTTGGAGCGCTACGGCATGTCCGAAACTGCCATGCTCACCTCCAATCCGTGCCGGGCCGAGGACGGCCCACGCATTGGTGGCACGGTGGGCCGACCCCTGCCCGGCGTGCAACTGCGGGTGCAGGGCGACGACGGCCAGACATTGCCCGCCGGTGACATTGGCGGTATTCAGGTCAAAGGCCCCAATGTGTTTCAGGGCTACTGGCATATGCCGGACAA
>CAJASG010000256.1 GCA_903944555.1 uncultured beta proteobacterium | reverse complement strand
GTCACCGACATCATGGGCGAGATCAGTGCGGCCAGCAACGAGCAGTCTCTTGGGGTCTCGCAAGTGGGTGAAGCGGTGAGCCAGATGGACCAGACCACGCAGCAAAACGCGGCGCTGGTGGAGCAGATGGCGGCGGCGGCCAGCAGCCTCAAAGCTCAGGCCCAGGAACTGGTGCAGGTCGTGGCTGCTTTCGATATTGGCAACAGTAGCAGTGCTGCCCCAGCCACCGCGCACAGGGCCCCACCCGCGCAGACCGCCGCCCGTAGCGTCCCGGCTTACAAACCCGCCGTGAAAGTCGCCGGCCCAGCGCCCAAAAGGGCCAGCGCACCAGCACCCAAACTCACCACCATCGCCAAGCCCCAAACCGCCGCCAAGGCGACCCCAGCGGGTGGTGACGACGACTGGGAAACTTTTTAATTAAGGCCCTTCATGAAAATTCGCTCTCAAATTCTTGCGCTGGGCTTGGCCGGCGTGCTGGCGGCAGCACTGGTCGGAGGCATCGGACTGATCAACGCCAACCGCGCAGCGGGCGCCATTGAAAACAGCACCAACTCCGGTTTGGCGCTGCAGGCAAGCCAAGAGGCAGACATGATGCACGATGCCGTGCGTGGGGACGTGTTGTTGGCGTTATTTGGTGCACTCAGCCAAAATACAGCTCAAGTGGCAGAGGCGCAAAAAGGACTGCAGGAACATACAGCGGTCTTTGCAAAAAACCTGGATTTTTTGGAGTCGTTGCCTATTTCGGCCGAAGTGAAAGCCATGGTGGTGAAAACCAAGCCGGTCGTCAAAGCTTATACCGATAGCGCAGAGAACGTAGTCAAACTGACCGCCACCGATGCCGCCGCAGCGCAAGCCGCAGTGCCAGCATTCCAAAAGCAGTTTGAGCTGCTTGAAACACAGATGAGCGACCAGAGCAGCGCGATCGAAAAAGAGACCCAGGCCATGGGTGAGGCCGCCAAAGGCGCCGCCAGCCAAACACTGATCCAGCTGGGCCTTGGAATGGCATTCACCACATTGGTGCTGGTGTTGGGGGCCTTGTGGCTGGCCAGGCATTTGGCGCAACCCATGGCACACGCCGTGCATATATCTGACCAATTGGCACTGGGCGACTTGTCCGCACAAGTGCGGCCGGCCGGCAGTGACGAAACCATCCAAATGCTGTCCGCCATGGAGCGCATGCAGACCAGCTTTGGCGGCATTGTGCGCAGCGTCAAGAGCAATGCCGAAAGCGTGGCCACGGCCAGTGCTGAAATTGCGTCCGGCAACACCGACCTGTCCAACCGGACCGAGCAGCAAGCCAGTGCCCTGGAGAAAACGGCTTCCGCCATGGGGCAACTAAGTTCCACCGTCAAACAAAACGCTGACAGCGCCCGCCAGGCCAACCAGCTGGCCATGAACGCCAGCACCGTCGCCATCAAAGGTGGCGAGGTGGTCGGCCAAGTGGTGGAAACCATGAAGGGCATCAACGAATCCAGCCGCAAGATCAGCGACATCATCAGTGTGATCGACGGCATTGCGTTTCAAACCAACATCCTGGCGCTCAATGCGGCAGTCGAAGCGGC
>CAJASG010000255.1 GCA_903944555.1 uncultured beta proteobacterium | reverse complement strand
GACCGGCTGACAGTCGCACCCGTGCCAGCGGCATGGTGATGCGGGCCACGGCGATGGTGCGCACAAATTCCAGCGGGTCCAGATCGGGCTGCTCAGCCATGGGCGTGCCCTCCACCTTGACCAGATTGTTGATGGGCACGGACTCAGGGTACGGTGCCAGATTGGCCAGCTCGGCAATCAGCCCGGCGCGCTGCAAGCGCGACTCGCCCATGCCCACGATGCCGCCGCAGCACACGCTGACCCCGGCGTTACGCACGCGGGACAAGGTGTCTAAGCGGTCCTGGAAGTCGCGGGTGGTGATGACGTCGCCGTAAAAATCGGGGGCGCTGTCCAGGTTGTGGTTGTAGTAGTCCAGCCCGGCTTCGCGCAGGGTTTCGGCATGGCCTTCGGCCAACATGCCCAGCGTGGCGCAGGCTTCCAGCCCGGTGTCTTTCACCGCCCGGACCAGCTCGGCCACGGCTTCCACATCGCGGTCTTTGGGGGCGCGCCAGGCGGCACCCATGCAAAAGCGGGTGGCACCGGCGGCTTTGGCTGCCAGGGCGGCTTCGCGCACGGCGTCCACCCCCATCAGCTTGCCGGCCTCGACACCGGTGTCAAAGTGCACGGATTGCGGGCAGTAGCCGCAGTCTTCCGGGCAGCCGCCTGTTTTGACCGACAGCAGCGTGGCCAGCTCGACCATGTTGGGGTCAAAGTGGGCGCGGTGAATGGTTTGGGCCTGAAACATCAAGTCGTTAAACGGCAGCTCCAGCAAAGCCTGGATCTCAAGCACGGTCCACACGCGTTGTTCCACCTTGGGGCGGGCGACCGGCGTTTTGTGGGGGGCGTGGAAGGTGATGGGCTGCGGGGTGGCGGTATGCGGAGTGGTCATCGTGTATGTCTCTAAGTCAGTGTTTATTCCGGGGTCTATTCAGTGCGAGATTAGGCGCACCGACGCTGACAGTGCTTCAGCACGGCAAGGCGGTGCAACGACATATCGCGCTGAATAGGCCACGGAATCAGTCTTCAATGCCGCGTTGGGCGGGGATACCGGCCTTGAACGCGTGCTTGACCATGGTCATCTCGGTGACCGTATCGGCCAGCGCGATTATCTCAGGCGGGCAGCGCCGCCCGGTCAACACCACGTGCACATGGCTGGGCCGGGTCTTGAGGGTTTCCAGCACATCGTCCAGGGGCATCCAGCCGTAGATCAGCGGGTAGGTGATCTCGTCCAGCGTGACCATGAAGTAGTCGCCACCCAGAATGGCGGCCTTGGCCTTTTGCCAGCCATCGCGCGCCAGCTGGGCCGAATGCTCCAGGTCCTGGCTCTTCCAGCTAAAACCGTCACCCAGGCCTTCGATGGGAATACCAAGTTGCTCGAACATACGGTGTTCACCAAAGCGGGCGCTGGGCACTTTCATGAACTGGAATATCTTGACCGCCTTGCCGCGGCCGTGCGCGCGTAATGCCAAGCCAAACGCTGCCGTGCTTTTGCCTTTGCCGTCGCCGGTGTTGACGATGACAATGCCGCGGCGCTCACCCTCGGCTTTTTCGTAGGGTTTTTCGGAGGGTGGGGTTTCGATTTGCATGGGATGTTCCTTCTTCAACGGGAGTTGATTTCAATTCTTGGTTTTGGTTTTGGGCATCGCCACCCACTGCCCGTCCAAAGCGTGGATGGCTATGCGCTGGTCAAACACGGCTTCCAGCGCCCGGTGGGTGGCCGCATCGGCACACAGCCCCTGGTGCGTGACGCGCCCCTGCGCCATCACCACCAGCTCGTCGGCGTGCAGCGCCATGGTGATCTCGTGCAGCACGCTAACCACGGTTTTACCCTCGGCGACGAGCGCTTGCACTACCTCCAGCCAGTCGGCCTGGTGTGGCGGGTCCAGATTGGCCAGCGGCTCGTCCATCAGCAGCACCTGCGCCTGCACCGCCAGCGCCCGGGCCAGCAACACGCGCTGGCGTTCGCCGCCCGAGAGTTGGCCCAATGCACGGCAGCGCCAGTCCCACGCTTGCGTGGCCCGCAGGGCTTGCTCCACCGCGGCATGGTCGGCCACACTGGGTGCGGCCAGCCAGGGCTGGTGCGGCAGGCGCCCCAGCATGGCCACGTCCAGCACGGTGAGGTCATCGCCCGAGGATTCGTTTTGGCCCAGCCACGCCAGTTGCCGGGCGCGTGTGCGATTGGGCAGGTTGTGCAGCGGCTGGCCCAGCAAGTCCACCGTGCCGCTGTGGGGCAGCAGGCCAGCCAGCACCTTGAGCAGGGTCGACTTGCCCGCGCCGTTGGGGCCGACGATGCTGGTCCAGCGGCCGGCGGGCAGGCTCAGGTCTATGCCGTGCAGCACTCCCGTCTTTGCAGCCCCATTTCCGAGGCTAGCACTTATGGAATGTGCGTGGACAGCTATGGAATGTGTAGCAAAAGTCACATTCATACTCCCTTGGTGGACGGGTTGCCGCGGTGCATCAACCACAGCAAGTAGCCACCACCAAGCACCGCGGTGAGCACGCCCACCGGCAATTCTTGCGGGGCAATTAGCCAGCGCGCCAGCGTGTCGGCGCACATCAACAAAGCGCCACCCATCAGGCTGGAAACCCAGATCAGGCGGCCGTGGGTGCACTGAAT
>CAJASG010000254.1 GCA_903944555.1 uncultured beta proteobacterium | reverse complement strand
TAACCCGCACCCGCTGCCGAACCCGGCATATTCAAATCGCTGCACATGTCGAATCGACGCCGCAGGATATTGATAGCGTACCAACCCAAACGAGGTGCCTGAAGTCGCGTACTGCTCCCAGTGCATGAACCAAGGCCCCCGCTAAAGAAGGAAGAGCTATGACAGCGTCTGAAAAATTCACCAAGGGCTTGCGCATTTTTGCAAGTGACATCGCCCAAGGATTCTTTGAAATCACACACAACGGTTTTGCCCTTCTGGGCTTGGCCGTCATGTTCGCCGCAATCACCCTGACTGCAAGACCAGAAATCCGGGAAGCCGGAGAGGTTCAACTGTTCAGTTGGTTGCAAGACCGCCAAACAGCTATCTCCGGCATGGCAGTCGACTTGGTTGCCATTGACCGTGCTACGGCAACCAACCCCAAAGACTTGCCCAAGCAGCAAGCCGCCGTAGCCTATTGGCTCAGCAAAAAATACAACATCGCGCCAGAACCATTGAGTGCATTGGTCACAGAGGCCTATGAAACAGGTGCACGGACCAAATTGGACCCCACCCTGATATTGGCCATCATGGCGATTGAATCCGGCTTCAACCCTTTCGCGCAAAGCCCAGTGGGTGCCCAAGGCCTCATGCAAGTCATGACCAAGATCCACAGTGACAAGTATGAAAGCTTTGGCGGCAAGCTGGCGGCCTTTGACCCTGTCACCAACCTTCGGGTAGGCGTCAAGGTTTTGCAGGAATGCATCAGCCGCGCTGGATCGCTGGAAGGCGGGCTCAAACTCTATGTGGGTGCCGGCAATATGGAAGACGATGGTGGCTATGCATCCAAAGTCATGGCTGAGCACAGCCGACTCCAATTAGTGGCAATGGGACGTGCCGTGCCCCTGATGACACCTCGCATTGTTCCTGCGTCCGCACCGGAACAAGCACCTGTGGCAACGCCCGCTTCAGTGGAAAATCTGGCAAGCCTTTCCAACTCGTAAGCGGCGTCGGGTAAACTCAACACCGCACGCGACTGGCGATAGGCGCTGAACCCGACGGGTTCAAAGCGCTGACGTGGGACACCACTGGGAAGCGTGCCGCACCACCTGAACGGGTGGCTGCGATCAGCCGTTCGCCTGGGCAGCCCTGTGTCACCTCTGACCCACAGGCCCATTGTCTTTTAGGACTGCCATGTACAACCGTAACATCCTCGTCGAACAAACTGACCCCGAACTGTGGGCCGCCATCCTGGCCGAGAATGCACGCCAAGAGCACCATATTGAGCTGATCGCCAGCGAAAACTACGCCTCGCCAGCCGTCATGGCCGCACAGGGCAGCCAGTTGACCAACAAGTACGCCGAAGGCTACCCCGGCCGCCGCTACTACGGTGGCTGCGAGCATGTGGATGTGGCAGAGCAACTGGCCATTGACCGCGTGAAGCAAATTTTTGGCGCCGAAGCCGCCAACGTGCAGCCCCATTGCGGCGCCTCCGCCAATGAAGCCGTTTTTCTGGCGTTCCTGAAGCCTGGCGACACCATCATGGGCATGAGCCTGGCCGAAGGCGGTCATCTGACCCACGGTATGGCATTGAACATGAGCGGCAAATGGTTCAACGTGGTGAGCTATGGCCTGGATGCCAACGAAGCCATTGACTACGAT
>CAJASG010000253.1 GCA_903944555.1 uncultured beta proteobacterium | reverse complement strand
GCCCGGGCCTGGTGGCCTGCCGTTGGCGCTCCGCTTGAGTGATGGGTTAGGCGAACTGCGTGTCATGCTCGAAGTGATTTGGCAAGACAGACCGCCGCCGAATTTCCAATGTACTTGCCAAAGTTGGAGATGCGTCTGTAGCCGTGCTTCTCGTAGAACGCTACTGCGCGCTCATTAACAAGTCGGGTCTCCAGCCAAAGTTGCTCGTAGCCTAGCGATGCGGCCTCCTGTTCAAGGTGAGATAGAACGGCAAAGCCAACGTCCTTCGTTCCAGGCTTTGCGTACATGCGCTTCACCTCAGCGACACCTGTTTGAAGTGGCCGAAAGGCGCCGCAACCTACGGCATGGCCTTCCTCCGTTCTCGCTATCACGAAACGCGCCATCGGGCCACGGACGTCGTCGGGATCAAAGGAGGACTTGCCTAGTCACCCGTGATTGAGGCAAGGGTTTCAGATAGTGCATCGATGAGAGCTGAGGCTTCAGGCGTGGTGGGATCTTCTAGCTTGATGAGGAGCATGTGGAGCGGCTGAAAAGGTTGTTTGTGACGCCTAACGTTCGAGTTAACCGGGGCCCAGCGGTGGGACGCCAGGCCCGGGCTGGTGGCCCGCCGTTGGGGCTCCGGTTGAACGAGGGGTTAGGCTTCACTCGTGCACCACTCTTGCCGCAGCAGAGCGTATTGATAGAGGTCGTGGAATTGTCCACCCCAAAAGCCGACTTGCCGAAGAAGGCCCTCGCGCTTGAAGCCAAGGCGCTCGACCGACCGGATGGACGAGGCGTTGCTTGGGTGTACCTGGGCCTCAATGCGATTGAGCTGCATGCTCTCGAAGCCCCAAGCCAGGCATGAACGCAGAGCCTCCTGCATGTAACCATTGCCTTGCATGGTTGGGTTCAATTCATAGCCGATGGTGCACTTGTGCCACCCTCGGTTCCATGCGAAGAGGCCGCATGTTCCAGCGAGGAAGGGCTGACCCTTGACCTGAATGCCCCAGCGCGTACCCTGGTTTGGCAAAGCGCGCCAGCTCGCAAAGGCCTCTACCAACTTTTGCGCCCCTGCCTCGTCAACCAGCGGATCGACGCCAAACCACTTCATACATTCGTGGTCGCCATGTACCTCGAACAACGCTGGGACATCTGCAAATGTGATTTCGCGTAGCAGCAAGCGCTCGGTCTCAATGGTGGGGAAGGTGGACTTTGGCAATGTGAAGCCTAACGAGGCTGTAAAAAAAGCTAATTCCCACACCTGCGAATTCGGCTGTACGTGATTCGCGGATTGGGTTTCAAGAATTTAGCGCTCATGCGCAAAGTGTGCCGCAATTTCGCTCAGTTTTGCTTCTCTGGGCCCTTAAGGCCCCTCTATTGAACCTTCTCGTATCCCAGATTCGTCTTCGATAGCTTTTTAATGTTGTGCACCATGCAGTACAGGTTCCATTGCGTGTTGACCTTCTCGCGCCCCCGGTAGTTAAAGCGGGTTAGCCGCTTGTTGTGCCGGATGTTGGCAAACACCGGCTCTACGGTGCCAATGCGCTGGCTGTAGAGCTGCCTTCCTTTGGGTGAATCAATGGCTTGGCGCATGCGCTCGCTGGGGTGGGTCGGGTCTTTGGGCTTGGGCACAAACCGGGTGACTTGGCGGCCTCTGCCGTCGTTGGTGTTAGCGCTAAGGTCTGTGACTCTTGTCCTGTATGGCGTCATCAGCTCGATGCGCAAGAATGCCAGCGCAATCATTAACTCGACGATGACCGCAGACAGTATCCAGAAGCCCGCGTTACCAAGAGCAAACTCCAGCACACCCAGCAAGGCCAGCGTAGTGCAAGCGACAATCAGCCCGACCGTGAGTGATGTTCTGGCCTTAGACGGTTCAGCGTCACGCGTCAGTGACAACATCACCCCGAGCCCTAAAAACAAAGCGGCTCCGCGCTTCCCCACGAAGCCTGCGGAGCTGGCATAGTCAACGCCCCACAGGTTCAAGAGGATGGCTGACCCGAAGGCCCAAACGCCCGCCAAGCAGAAACAGATGAATGACGTGACCGTAGCGGTGGTTTTATAGGACATGGAACGCTCTATTGGTTATGAATATTCGTTACCACCACGCTGCCGCGCTTGCGCCCGGTGTCTACATGCGCGTGGGCCTCGACCATCTGGTCAAAACGGAAGGTACGGTCGATAACCGGTTTGAACGCGCCGCTCGCTGCAAGCTTCATCAGCTCTTGCAAGTCATCCGGCCGCTCGGGAACCGGGCCACCGATTGGCTTTTTGGTGCCGAACGAGCGCGCCAAACTCTCGGCAAGGCCACCCGTCACTGACACATAGCGACCGTGCTCGTTGAGCTTATCGCGGCAGGCGGCAAAGCTGCTGGCCGCCACGGTATCGATGATGACGTCGTAGGTCTCGGGGCTTTGGGTGAAATCGTGCAGGGTGTAGTCAATGACCACGTTTGGTCCTAAAGATTGGACCAACTCTACATTGGTACCGCTGGTGATACCAGTGACACTGGCGCCCAAGTGGCGCGCTACTTGTATACAAGCGCTGCCCACCGCGCCCGAGGCACCAATGACCAAAACTCTGTCTCCTGCCACGACCCGTGCCTTGCGTAAAAAGTGCAGCGCCGTGGTGCCACCAAACAACATGCTGGCGGCTTCTTCAAACGACAGCATGGCGGGCATCAACGCGATGGGTTTTTTGACCGACACCACACGGTACTGGGCGTGGCATCGCATAGCAGTACCCGGGAAGGCGACGACTGCGTCGCCGGGCTTGAACGAAGTTACGTTTTTTCCAACGGACTGCACCGTACCGGCCAGATCGGTGCCTAAGAT
>CAJASG010000252.1 GCA_903944555.1 uncultured beta proteobacterium | reverse complement strand
CCCATCACTTGTTTGCGGGTGGCAAGGCCTTGCTCGTAGGGTGTGGTCATCGTGCTCTCGGTGTGTGGATACAAAAAACCAGAAGGATAATGCTTTCAAACCACACAGGAGGCACCCATGGCACGTTACCCCCTCCCCGAGATCAACAGCCTGCCCGCTGACATCCAGGCCAAAATTCTGGAAGTGCAAGAGAAGTCGGGCTTCGTCCCCAACGTCTTTCTGGCCTTTGCCCGCCGCCCTGCCGAATGGCGCGCCTTCTTTGCCTACCACGACGCCCTGATGTTGCGCGAAGGCTCCAACCTGAGCAAGGGCGACCGCGAGATGATCGTCACGACCACCAGCGCAGCCAACCACTGCCTGTACTGCGTGGTGGCGCACGGTGCGATTTTGCGTATTTATGAGAAAAAGCCGCTGGTGGCCGACCAGGTCGCCACCAACTACCGCAAGGCTGACATCACGCCGCGCCAGCGCGCCATGCTGGACTTTGCGATGAAGGTCTGCCTGCACTCCGACGAGATTGAGGACGCCGACTTCACCGCCCTGCACGCCCACGGCTTCAACGACGAAGACATCTGGGACATTGGCGCCATCACCGCCTTCTTTGGCCTGTCCAACCGCATGGCCAATATGTCGGGCATGCTGCCCAACCCCGAGTTTTACCTGATGGGGCGGGTGCCAAAGTCCAAATAGCCCACCCACGAGGACTGCCCCATGTACGCTGCCAGACCCTGGTTTTTTCCCCTTGCCACGGCTGCCGTGCTTTGGCTGGCAGGCTGCACCGCGCCGCCCCTCCCGCGCAGCGACGCCCCACCCGTCCAGCCCGAAAAAGCCAGCGCGACCACCGTCAAACCCGGATGGGCCACCCGCACCTTTGCCGTGGCCGCCGCCAACCCGCTGGCCACCGACGCTGGCTTGCAGGTGCTGCGGGCGGGCGGCAGCGCCGTGGATGCCGCTATTGCGGTGCAAATGGTGCTGGCCCTGGTGGAGCCGCAATCCAGTGGCATCGGCGGAGGTGCTTTCCTGCTGCACTTTGATGGCAAAAATACACAAGCCTTTGACGGCCGAGAAACGGCACCGGCAGGTGCCACACCATCGCTTTTTCTGGAGCCAGACGGTAAGCCGATGAAATTTGCCAATGCCGTGGTCGGCGGACGGGCCGTCGGGGTGCCCGGCACGGTGTCCATGCTCGCCCTGGCACACCGGCAGCACGGGCGGCTGCCGTGGGCGCAACTGCTGGCACCGGCCATCGCCCTAGCGACCCAGGGTTTCCAGATCAGCCCACGCATGGCCACACTGCTGGCCAGTGAAACCCGCCTGCGGGAGGACCCGGTGGCGGCGGCCTATTTCTACAACCCGCAAGGCCAGCCCTGGCCACAGGGCCATCTGCTGCGCAACCTGGAATTGGCCGCCATCCTGCAGCACATCGCCCGAGAGGGACCAGACGCCCTGATGACCGGAGACTTGGCCCGCGCCATGGCTGCAAAAGTGCAACAGCACCCCAGCAACCCCGGCACGCTGTCCGTGCGAGACCTTGCCGCCTACCGGCCGGTGGTGCGTGAGCCCTTGTGTTTTGACTACACCGTGGCCACAACGGCCAAGGAATACCGTATTTGCGGCATGCCCCCCCCCAGCTCGGGCACCTTGGCCATCGCCCAGATTCTCGGCCTGCTGCAACATACGCCCGCCAGCACCGCTGCGCTGCAGAATAGTCTGCCCACTGCCGACTGGCTGCACCTCTACACCGAGGCCTCCCGCCTGGCCTTTGCCGACCGCGCCCAGTTTGTGGCCGACCCTGCATTTGTGCAGGCCCCCGGCGGCGACTGGCGCAGCCTGCTGGCCCCCAGTTACCTGGCCACCCGCGCCCGCGCGATTGATGCCAGCCCCGCCGGTCAAAGCATGAAAAGTGCACAACCCGGCAACCCTGGCGCCCTGACCATCAGCTACGCACCCATGCCGGAGCAAACGGAGTACGGTACCTCACACATTTCGGTAGTGGATGCCTACGGCAACGCACTGGCCATGACCACCACAATCGAAGACGGTTGGGGTGCGCGGCAAATGGTCAACCGCGGTGTAGGTCTGACGGGCGGCTTTTTGCTCAATAACGAGTTGACCGACTTCAGCTTCCAGCCCACGGACGCCAGCGGCCAGCCGGTTGCCAACCGGGTGGAGCCGGGCAAGCGGCCACGCTCCTCCATGGCGCCTGTGTTGGTGTTCGACAAGGCCAGCGGGCAATTGCACCTGAGCGGTGGCAGCCCCGGCGGTGCGTTCATCATCCATTTCACGGCCAAGATGCTGTATGGCGTGCTGCACTGGGGGCTGAACGCCCAGGAGGCCATCAATCTGCCCAACTTCGGCTCGCTCAACGGCCCGACCCTACTGGAAGAAAAACGTTTTGGCGCAGCCACCACCGAAGCACTTGGGGCGCGGGGCCACGAAGTGAAAACCATGCCCATGCCCAGTGGACTGCAGGCGATTGTGCGCACACCGGGAGGATTCTTTGGCGGAGCCGACCCGCGGCGTGAAGGCATTGTCCTTGGCGACTGAAGCACGCAGGGCTTCCTGAGCGTTGTTTCTACAATCACCCCATGGCCATCCCCCAAACGTTCATCCAAGAACTCATTGCCCGCGCCGACGTGGTCGAGATTGTGGGTCGCTATGTGCAGCTCAAAAAGGGCGGCGCCAATTTCATGGGGCTGTGCCCTTTCCACGGGGAAAAGTCGCCCTCGTTCACCGTCAGCCCGACCAAACAGTTCTACCACTGCTTTGGCTGCGGAAAAAACGGCAATGCCATCGGGTTTTTGATGGACCACGCGGGCATGACGTTTATCGAAGCGGT
>CAJASG010000251.1 GCA_903944555.1 uncultured beta proteobacterium | reverse complement strand
TGGTGGGGGTCGTTGGTTCGAGTCCAATTGCGCCTACCAAATTTATACTTTGCCACCTGCTTTTAGGGTTAACCTAGGTCGCAAGCAGGGGGATACTCTTTAAAATGTGCTGCAGTGCAACACATTTTCGGTCTCTTAGGAGTGCCGAGGACCTTCCCCCGCAATGCAAAATAAAACATCCAAAGACGGCGAGATCCCTAAAAGGGTCATCAAGAAATATCCTAATCGTCGTTTGTACGATACGGATACTTCCAGCTATATAACCCTTGCCGAAATAAAGCGCTTGGTCATGGAGAGTGAGTCTTTCGTGGTTCGCGATGCGAAAACAGGAGAAGACCTCACACGGAGCATATTGCTGCAGATCATTCTGGAAGAGGAGGCTAATGGATCTCCGATGTTCACAGCGCCCGTGCTATCCAACATCATTCGTTTTTATGGGCATGCCATGCAAGGAATGATGGGCGGGTATCTGGAAAAAAATATGCAGGCACTGATGGACTTGCAAGCGCCCATGATGCAGGGGGTCATTGGAAGCAATCCCTTTCAGCAGATGCAGGAGCAGATGCAAAAACAAACTGAACAGTTTCTTGGCAATTTCGGCCTGAAACGCTAGATGCGATTCGGGCTCCGGACCGAATAGCCTCGACATATCTAAATATGAGCGAAACAATATCCCCCAATCCCACATCCAATCCGGCTCCCAAAGTGGGTTTTGTCAGCTTGGGCTGCCCCAAAGCACTGACGGACTCAGAGTTGATCCTCACGCAACTGAGCGCGGAGGGTTATCAGACGTCGAAGACGTTTCAGGGTGCAGATCTGGTCATTGTGAATACCTGTGGTTTCATCGACGATGCGGTCAAGGAAAGCCTCGACACCATTGGTGAGGCGTTGGCCGAAAACGGACGGGTCATTGTTACAGGATGTCTGGGTGCAAAAAAAGGGGATGGCGGGGGAAATCTGGTGCTCCAGATGCATCCCAAAGTTCTGGCGGTAACAGGTCCGCATGCGACGCAAGAGGTGATGGATGCAGTGCATCTGAATTTGCCAAAACCGCATGACCCGTTTGTTGATTTGGTGCCCAATGCTTTCGGTGTCGCAGGGATCAAGCTAACTCCGCGGCATTACGCGTACCTCAAGATCAGCGAAGGCTGCAATCACCGTTGCACTTTTTGCATCATCCCATCGATGCGTGGTGATTTGGTTTCGCGTCCTATTGGCGATGTACTGACCGAAGCCCGTGCATTGTTTGAGGGGGGCGTTAAAGAGCTGTTGGTCATCAGTCAAGACACTTCTGCCTATGGCGTTGATGTGAAGTACCGTACCGGGTTTTGGGATGGCAAGCCCGTCAAAACCCGCATGTTGGAGTTGGTGAAAACCTTGGGTGAAATTGCAGCGCAATACGGGGCTTGGGTGCGCTTGCACTACGTCTATCCGTACCCCAGTGTTGACGAGATCATTCCGCTCATGGCGTCCGGACAGGTGTTGCCTTATTTGGATGTGCCATTGCAGCACAGCCATCCTGATGTTTTGCGACGTATGAAGCGACCTGCAAGCGGTGAAAAAAATCTGGATCGTATCCAGCAATGGCGAGCTGCTTGCCCCGAATTGGTGGTGCGGAGTACGTTTATTGCGGGGTTTCCGGGCGAAACTGAAGAAGAGTTCTCGCATTTGCTGGAGTTTGTTCGCGAGGCCCGAATTGACCGAGCAGGTTGCTTTGCCTACAGCCCGGTAAGTGGTGCCTTGGCAAATGAACTGCCAGGCATGTTGCCAATTGAAGTACGTGAAGAGCGCCGGGCGCGGTTTATGGCGGTGGCCGAAGAGGTATCCGTGGAAAAACTGCGCAATCGTGTTGGCTCGGTCATGCAGATTCTGGTGGATTCTGCGCCAGGGATGGGAAAAAAGGGCGGTCTTGGTAGAAGCTATGCCGATGCACCGGAAATTGACGGTGTGGTGCGATTGTTGCCGCCTGAAAAAATCAGCAAAACCCTGAAGGTCGGTGAATTCACCAAGGCGCGTATTGTGAGCGCCCAAGGACATGATTTGGTTGGACTTCCGATCTAATCGGTTAATTCAGGGTATTCCCGGTTCGCCGAGATGCCCTTGGATTGGGGCACCGTCGAAAGAATATAAACATAAGAGTCGGATAGCTGCGCAGTGTGGTTTGCGTCAGCAGTAAAAGTTGGATCGACAAAAGAAAAAGGCCTGTGACTTGCGTCACAGGCCTTATCTATCTGTTGGTGCCCGGGAGAGAACTCGAATCTCCACACCTTTCGGCGTACGGACCTGAACCGTATGCGTCTACCAATTCCGCCACCCGGGCTACAGCGTCTATTCTACAATGAAATTAGAGCATACTTGAATCAGTGAAAAAATCAGTTGTATTGCGATGCAAGATGTGAATCGCAACCGCTAAATATGGATGTGTGTCGGGGGATTCCACTAATGATTTTTTGTATTTATTCTGCCAAAAGGGCATTTCAGGAAAGAGAGCAATTTCATCAAGAATATTAGCCAGACCAGCGGCTTGCTGGACGAAGTTGAGGGAGTTGTCCAAGGGCATCGTGATGGACACGGTTTTGTGTCGCGCGATGACGGTGCTCCAGACATCTATTTGCCACCGAATGAGATGCGTGCGGTGTTGCACAGGGACCGCGTGAAGGTTCGCATTGTTCGCAGCGATCGCAAAGGCAGGCCCGAGGGGCGCGTGGTCGAGATCGTTGAGCGGTCCATGCAACCGATTATTGGACGTTTGTTGTTGGAAGGGGGAGTCTGGTTGGTTGCTCCTGAAGACAAGCGATATGGACAAGACGTATTGATTCCCAAGGGGGCTACCAGCGTAGCAAAGGCTGGGCAGGTGGTTGTGGTTGAGTTGGTTGAGCCCCCCGCATTGTTTGGCCAACCGGTAGGGCGCATCAAAGAAGTTCTTGGGGAGGTGGATGATCCCGGGATGGAGATTGAGATCGCGGTTCGGAAGTACAGCGTTCCGCATGAGTTTTCGGAGGCTTGCATTGCGTTGGCGCGGACCCTGCCAGACAAAGTTGGCCCGCAGGACAAGGTTGGGCGCATCGATCTGACAGATATCCCCTTGGTGACGATTGATGGGGAAGATGCGAGAGACTTTGACGATGCGGTGTATTGCGAGCCTGCGTCAAAAGGTCGGGGGAAATCTGCTGTGCAGGGTTGGCGGCTATTGGTCGCCATCGCCGACGTCAGTCATTATGTGGAAACCGGGTCGGCAATAGACGTTGACGCCTATGACCGTGCTACCAGCGTGTATTTTCCGCGTCGGGTGATCCCGATGCTGCCGGAAAAGCTTTCCAATGGCCTTTGCTCATTGAATCCTGAAGTTGAACGCTTGTGCATGGTGTGCGACATGTTTGTGACGTCTGATGGCGAAGTCGATGCCTATCAGTTCTACCCTGCTGTGATGTGGAGTCACGCCCGCTTTACTTACACGGAGGTTGCTGCGATTCTGGGAAACACCCGTGGCCCAGAAGCAGAGAAACGCAAGGACCGCGTGGATGATTTGTTAAATCTCCATGGTGTCTTTCAATCTCTCACCAAATCCAGGCAAAAGCGGGGGGCTGTTGATTTCGAAACAACCGAGACGCAAATTGTCTGCGACGAAAACGGCCGTATCGAAAAGATCATTCCTCGCACCCGTAACGTAGCGCACCGTCTTATTGAAGAGGCGATGCTCGCGGCGAACGTATGCAGCGCTGACTATATTGCGCAAAGCAAGCATCAGGGGCTCTTTCGCGTGCATGAAGGTCCAACGCCAGAAAAAGTGGAAACTTTACGGAGTTACCTCAAGGCGACGGGTGTCGGAATGTCAATCGGTGATTCGCCATCCCCTGGTGACTTCCAGTCCATTGCCAATGCGACCAAAGACCGTCCCGATGCGCAGCAAATCCACTCGATGCTGCTGCGCTCCATGCAGCAGGCGATTTACACGCCGGTCAATGAAGGGCATTTTGGTCTGGCATTTGATGCGTACACGCACTTCACCAGCCCTATACGACGTTATCCGGATCTACTGGTTCATCGGGTTATTAAAGCTGTTTTGGCCAAAACAAAATACCAGTTGCCAACGCTTCCATTGCCGGGAGAAGCCCATGCCAAGCTGGCTCGCAGACTGGAAAAAGGACTGGCAGCCAAGGTTGGCCAACCCGGGATTAAGCCGAAAAAAATCAGTGCCGATGGCTTGGCATGGCAGGCAGCCGGACTGCATTGCAGTGCCAACGAACGTCGCGCAGACGAGGCCAGCCGGGACGTCGAGGCGTGGCTAAAGTGCAAATACATGCGTGAGCATTTGGGCGAAGAATACAGCGGCGTTGTAACGTCTGCCACAAGTTTTGGGGTGTTCGTTACTTTGGATGCAATGTATGTCGAAGGGCTGGTGCACATCACCGAGCTGGGTGGAGAGTACTTCAGGTTCGATGAAGCACGCCAGGAGTTGCGGGGCGAACGAACCGGAACCCGTTATGCGATTGGCACGCGAGTTCGTATCCAAGTTAGCCGGGTTGACTTGGATGGTCGGAGAATTGATTTCCGTTTGGTGCAGGATGCCGACGGTTTGATCGGCCGTGCGATGGATGAAAAAGGAGTGGTTCGCAATCCGAAGTCCCGCCCGGAAATGGGTGAACAACGCGACGAAAAATCGAACTCTCGTCGTGTTTTCCCTCAAGCCGAGCCCCGCAACAGCTCTGCCGGTAAAAAAACCAAGGCTGCACGGTCAGTTGATAAGCCTGTATCGATGCCAAAAAAGGCGGCTAAGAAGCGTCGCTAGGCTTTACCGCTTTCAGTATGGTCGCCCAAGCGAATTTCGACCTCTATTTTTAGAGTGCGAGTACGAGGTCTTGGGCGGTCATGGTGGCTTGATTGCTCCAATTATCAGAAACATGACCGTGCCAATATACGGCTTCGCATGTGCGTTCAAATAGGTCCCCATCTGCCGCGAGGTAGGCCCCAATCAATCCAGCAAGGACATCGCCTGTCCCCGCTGTTGCCAAACGCGCGCTGCCGGACGTGTTGATACGCGGTAGTTTGTCAGGCGCCGTGATCACCGTGCCGGAGCCTTTCAGTACCACTGCGCAGCAAAATCGCTTGGCCATTGCTTGCGCGACATCCATGCGGTGGGCTTGTACCTCTGCGCTTTGCAGGCCCATGAGGCGAGCCGCTTCCAGTGGATGGGGTGTCAGTACCGTGGTGTGTGGGGGGCGTTGTCGAAGTAGCTTTTGAAGCGTTGATGTCTTGGCGAGCACGTTCAGTGCGTCAGCATCCAGCACCAGCTTGGCTGCGCGAGTGATGATGCTCGCGAGGTGTTCCTGAATCGCGGCGCCACCGCCGCAGCCAGCAACAACAGCCATCGAGGCATAGTCCATTTCAGCCAAAGGACGGTGCATGATCTCTGGTTGACTCCTGTCGAGTCCTGTCTGACTGGGGTCTAGTGACGCCAGAAATACGCGCCCCGCGCCTCCGTGCAGTGCTGCTCGTGCTGCTAGTAGCGCAGCCCCGGACATCCCGGGTGCACCTCCGACAATGCCAACGTCGCCGAATGTGCCTTTGTGTGTATTCGGTGCACGGGCCCTTGGGGAATAGCATGCATTCAACTGGGCGCAGGCCCCGATTGCCTCCGGGACATCCAGGGCGTTAAACCACACTTCCCCAGCGAAATGTCGTCCATCGGCAGTGAACAGCCCTGGTTTGAGGCTGAGCAAGCACAAGGTCATGTCCGCTTTGACACACACTGCTCCGGCCAATCCGGTTTCTGCACCTAGGCCGGATGGTGTATCTATGGACAGGACCGGTGCGATCTTGGAATTTATCTGCGCTATCAAGGCCGTGTAATGCGCTCCCATGCTGCGAATTGTGCCTATTCCAAACAATGCGTCTATACACAAATCGTACTGGTCCGGAATTTCGTCTGAGATGGTGACGTTCGCTTGGGTGGCCCTTCTAAGGGCTTCAGTGGCGTCTGAGGGTTGCTTTCTTGAGTCTCCAATAAATGTCACTATTGGATTTTTGCCCCAGCTCTTTAAATGGAGGGCGGCTTCAAAGCCATCGCCGCCGTTGTTTCCGGGGCCGCATGGAATCCAGATGAGGGATGCGTGGGGTGCAATTGCCATAGCTAGCCGTGCAACAGCCAAACCTGCGCGTTCCATAAGAGCATG
>CAJASG010000250.1 GCA_903944555.1 uncultured beta proteobacterium | reverse complement strand
CCTGAAACGCCTGCCACTGGACCAACTCAAAATCGACCAGGGCTTTGTGCGCAATATCCTGACCGATGCCAACGACGCGGCGATCGCCAAGATGGTGGTCGCATTGGCGGAGAGTCTAGGCCTGTCGGTCATCGCCGAAGGTGTAGAGATGGAGGCCCAGCGCGACTTCCTTGCCCGGCTAGGCTGCCACGCCTACCAAGGGTACTTCTTCAGCCGACCTGTGCCCGTGGCCCAGTTTGAAGCCTTGGTGCCCGATTTTCTCTAAGTCCAGCGGATACTTCACACCTGTATCCAATCAGAATTCGCTTCAGATCGCCCCAATTTTTCAAAGGTATTTCGTGCGTTCACCAGAGTCTATTTCCCTCATTGCGACTGAATCAATGGCTGCCCCCAGCACCAAGACCGCCTTGGCACCTGTGGTCATCCCCCGGTATTTGGAAACCACGTATTGGTGGGCCTACTTGCACCCCAACGCGGTGCGCCTGTTTGAGCGCCAATGGCTGGTGAACCTGATTTTGTGGGGCAATTTTGCCAAGCTGCGCGACGCCGCCCTGCAGGAGATGGGGGAAGTCATTGAGGGCGATGTGCTTCAGGTGGCCTGTGTGTATGGCGACTTTACCGAGCATTTGGTCCGCCGCCTGGGCCCAAGTGCCCACTTGGACGTGATTGACGTCGCCCCCATCCAGATCAAAAATCTGCACGCCAAACTCAAGGACCAGCGCCAAGTGGCCGTATTGCGCCAAGACTCAGCGGCGCTGCAGTTTGCCGATGCGAGAAAAGACGCAGTCGTGGTCTTCTTCCTGCTGCACGAGCAGCCGTCTGACGTGCGCCGCAAAACCATTTCCGAGGCTTTACGGGTCACCAAGCCCGGCGGCAAGCTGATTTTTGTGGACTACCACCGCCCGGTAGCCATCAGCCCATTTCGGTACCTCATGGTGCCAATTCTGAAACTGCTGGAGCCCTTCGCCATGGACATTTGGCGCGATGAAATCGCCCAATGGCTGCCCGCCGATGCAACACCAGCCAAGCTGGTAAAACAGACCTACTTTGGCGGCCTGTACCAAAAAGTCGTTATCACGCGCTAACACGGATGAAGACCGTTCACAAGTCTGTTTTGCTGGGGTACAGCCCAGAAGAGATGTATGCCCTTGTGACGCAAGTCGATCACTACCCCCAGTTCTTGCCCTGGTGCAACAGCGCCCGCGAGCTGAACGTCGAGGGGAATAGCACTTTGGTGGAAATCGGCATCGCTTTCAGTGGAATCCACCACACCTTCACGACTCGCAATACGCATCTTGAGGGTCGTCAGTTGTCCCTCAAACTGGTGGACGGGCCTTTTTCCCGGCTGGATGGTGAATGGCAGTTCATCCCGCTTGGGGATGGGTCGCAAAGAGCGTGCAAAGTCGAGTTTTCCATGACCTACGGTTTTGACCACGCATCCCTGGAAACCCTTGTGGGGTCGACCTTCGACCATATCGCACACAGCATGGTCGAAGCCTTCGTCAAGCGCGCCACACAGGTTTACGGCGACTGAATAAGACGCTTGGTATCAGTTGGTCTTCGCCCCGCTCTCAAACCACTGTTTGATGAAGTTGCGTTCCAGCTCCGAAATGCCAGTGGCATTGTTCAGCGGCATGATGCGGGTCACCACCACCTGCTGGTACATGGCCTGCGCATGGCTGGCCACACCCTGCGGTGAGTCCAGGCGCACGTTTTTCATCTGCACCTCGGCACCATGACACATGTAGCAGCGCTGCGCCAGCAAGGGCTGCAGTTTTTCATAGCCAAATTGGCCTCCAGCCCCCGCAGATACTGCGTGACCAGCTCCTGAATTAATAGCAACCAAAGGAGCCACGGGTGCCGGCCGCAACCACACCAGCACGCCCAGGATCGCCACCCCACCCACTGCGGCATAGCGCCATGGGTGCGGGTTGCGGCCCAGCTTGAAGCCATGGCGCAGCACAAAAAACTGGCGAATGGCCGCACCGGCGAACATCATGAGAATCAGCACCAGCCAGTTTTGCGGGTGGCTGTAGGTGAAGCTGTAGTGGTTGCTCAGCATGGCAAACAGCACCGGCAGCGTGAAATAGGTGTTGTGCACGCTGCGCTGCTTGCCGCGCTTGCCGTGGATCGGGTCGATTGCGCGGCCCGCCTTGATGTCAGCCACCACCGTCTTTTGGCCGGGGATGATCCAGAAGAACACGTTGGCACTCATGCTGGTGGCGATCATGGCGCCGATCAGCAAATACGCCGCCCGGCCCGCAAACCAGTGGCAGGCCAGCCAAGCGGCCACGCACACCAGCAGTGCAATCAACGCGCCCACAATCGCTTCGCCGTTTTTGCGCTGCCCAAAGACGCGGCAGATGGCGTCATAGGCCAGCCAAAACACCACCAAAAAGGCCAGTGCTACCGCAATGGCGGACGACGGCGCCCAGTCCATCACAGACTTGTCAATAAGGTAGGTGCCAGCACTCCACAAATAGGACACGGTGAACAGCGAGAACCCGGTGAGCCAGGTGCTGTAGCTTTCCCAATAGAACCAGTGCAGGTGCGACGGCAGTTGGGGCGGAGCCCCGGCAAACTTCACGGGATGGTAGAAGCCGCCGCCGTGTACCGCCCACAACTCCCCACTCACGCCCTGGCGCTTGAGGTCTTCATCCACCGGTGGGGTGAGACTGCTGTCCAGAAACACAAAGTAGAACGAGGAGCCCACCCAGGCAATGGCGGTAATGACGTGAACCCAGCGCAACAGCAGGTTGGCCCAGTCCAGAAGGTAGCTTTCCATGCAGTGTGTTCTCCTTAACCTTGTCGTGACGGCAAACGCAAAGTGTATACACTTTTTCTCAAAGGGGTGACACTTGCAGCAATTGGGCCGCCACGGCGACCGCAATCACCTCGGGGCGCTTGTCTTCGATACCCGCCACGCCAATCGGGCAGGTGATGTGCGCCATCTCCAGCTCGTTGAAGCCCCGCGCCTGCAGCCGTTGCCGGAATGAGGCCCATTTGGTCTTGCTGCCAATCAGGCCCACATAGGGCAGATCCCCATGCGCACGCTGGCGCGCCAGACAGGCCGCAACAATGTCCAGATCCTCGGCATGGCTAAAACTCATGATCAGCACGCGCGTGCCTGCGGATAAGCCAGCAACCGCGGACTGGATCGGGTCCGAATGCTCACACTGCACATTGGCGGGCACGTCCGTGGGGAAAATCTCATCCCGGCTGTCAACCCAGGTAACGTCCATCGGCAACAGGCCCAGTACCGCGATCAGCGCCTGCCCCACATGACCACCACCAAACAAGGCCACCGGCATACGCTGTTGCGCCAAGCGCTGGGTCAATTCCGCAATGTCGTTAGCCGTGACGCGCTCATACCGCAGATGCATCTCGCCACCACAGCACTGCCCGAGGCTGGGACCCAGTGCAACCCGCACCACCTCTTCACCGGAGCCGTCTGACTCCGCCCCGAGAGCGGTGGGAGACTGCAAACGCTGCCGTGCGTGGTGGATGGCGTCGTGCTCCAGACGCCCGCCCCCCACCGTGGCCACCGTGGTGCGGGCAAACACCGCCATCCAGGCACCGGCCTCGCGGGGAACCGACCCGCGCGTCGCATGCACCGTTACCAGCACAGCATCTTCCGCCGCCAGGCGTTGCAAAAAACAGGAAATGATGCTCACACGCAATTCACAATCTGATACGTTTAAAAGTGCCGATTTTGCAAGCCTGCGGCAAAATAAGGCACAGTATGCCTGCGACCCAAAAATACACGGAGACAGCACATGACACGCGCACAAGTTCTGGTAAAACCGGCAGACCAGCCGCTTTTAATG
>CAJASG010000249.1 GCA_903944555.1 uncultured beta proteobacterium | reverse complement strand
GCACTGGTCGTCGTCGCCGACGGCCAGCACGCAACCGGTCGGGTTGAAGCCGGCCTGCTCATCGACCGAGCCGTGGGCCCCGGTGCCCGCGAGCATCTTGATCCAGGCGTACTGCAGCTTGTTGGTGTCCTGGAACTCGTCGATCAGGATGTGGCGGAAGCGCCGCTGGTAGTGCTCGCGCACCGGCGCGTTGTCGCGCAGCAGCTCGTAGCTGCGCAGCATCAGCTCGCCGAAATCGACCACACCTTCGCGCTGGCACTGCTCTTCGTACAGCTGGTAAAACTCGACCTTTTTCCGCGTCTCGTCATCGCGCACTTCCACCATATTGGGGCGCAGGCCGTCTTCCTTGCAGCCGGCAATGAACCACTGCATTTGCTTGTGCGGAAAGCGCTCAGAATCAATATTGAACTGCTTGTACAGCCGTTTGATGGCCGACAACTGGTCTTGCGTGTCCAGAATCTGAAAGCTTTGCGGCAGATTCGCCAGCTTGAAATGGGCGCGCAAAAAGCGGTTGCACAGGCCGTGAAACGTGCCAATCCACATGCCACGCACGTTGATCGGCAACATGGCCTGCAAGCGCGTCATCATCTCCTTGGCGGCCTTGTTGGTGAAGGTGACCGCCAATATTCCGCCGGGGGTGACATAGCCGTTTTGCAGCAACCAGGCAATGCGCGTGGTGAGCACCCGGGTCTTGCCGGAGCCCGCCCCCGCCAGGATCAGGGCGTGTTCGGCCGGCAGCGTGACAGCGGCGAGCTGCTCGGGGTTGAGATTGGCCAAGAGCGGCAATTGCGCGGTGTCGGGAGAGGCAAATGGGGCGGAAGGTGAGAACATATACCTTGATTGTAGAAAGCCCCGTGGCGAACGAACGCTGCGAGCAATATGGGTGCACGTTTTGCTACGTGTCCCCCGGCCTTTGGCCTCCTCCTTTACCTTCGCAAAACGCACACCCACATTACTCAAAGCAACACTTTTTATTTGGAAACTGTATACAATCGCGCACCGGGCCCAAGCAATTGGCACCCGGTATTTTTTTGCCGGGTCCAATCCAAGCGCCTTGTGTTTTTACAGATTTTTTTCTTGAACATCGGATTGGAGCTTGGACCATGGAAATTTTTGACTACGACAACATCCTGTTGTTACCCCGCAAATGCCGCGTGGACAGCCGCTCGGAATGCGACGCCAGTGTCGAACTGGGCGGACGCAAATTCCGCATCCCGGTGGTACCCGCCAACATGAAGACCGTGGTGGACGAGTCCACCTGCGTCTGGCTGGCACAAAACGGCTACTTCTACGTAATGCACCGGTTTGATCTGGACAATGTGCAGTTCGTCAAAGACATGAAGGCTAAGGGCCTGTTCGCCTCCATCTCGCTGGGGGTCAAGCAGCCGGACTACGCCACGGTGGACCAACTGGCCGCCCTCGGCCTGGTGCCGGACTACGTCACGATCGACATCGCCCATGGCCACGCCGACAGCGTGAAGGACATGATTGCCTACCTGAAGGAGAAGATGCCTTCGGTCTTCATCATCGCGGGTAACGTGGCGACGCCTGAAGCGGTGATCGACCTGGAAAACTGGGGCGCCGACGCCACCAAAGTCGGTATCGGCCCGGGCAAAGTCTGTATCACCAAACTCAAGACCGGTTTTGGCACAGGTGGCTGGCAACTGAGCGCGGTCAAATGGTGTGCCCGCGTGGCGACCAAACCCATCATTGCCGACGGTGGCATTCGCGACCATGGCGACATCGCCAAGAGCATCCGTTTTGGTGCCACCATGGTCATGGTCGGTTCGCTGTTTGCCGGGCACGAAGAATCGCCCGGAAAAACTGTGGAGGTGGATGGCGTGCTGTTTAAAGAATATTACGGATCAGCCAGTGACTTCAACAAGGGTGAGTACAAGCACGTTGAAGGCAAACGCATTTTGGAGCCTATCAAGGGCAAGCTGGCCGACACACTAGTGGAGATGGAGCAGGATGTGCAAAGTTCCATCAGCTACTCCGGCGGCAAAAAACTCATGGACATTCGCAAGGTGAACTACGTCACGCTCGGTGGTGACAACGCGGGCGAACACTTGCTGATGTAGCAACCCGTCAGCCGAATGACAGCAAAAAACAGGGTGAACCCTTTGTAACCCTGTCTGCCGGGTTGTATTCTTATCCGCGCAGCTTGGAGCAAAAATGAAAATCGCGTTGTTAGGCATTGGCTTGATGGGTTTCCCCATGGGGCGCCGTCTGTGTGAGGCAGGCTATGACCTACAGGTATGGAACCGCACCCACCACCGGGCACTGCGTCTGACCAGCTTTGGTGCTGTCGCACACGACACCCCAGAGCAGGCAGTGAAAGACGCGGATCTGGTCATCACCATGCTGGACAACGGCGATGTAGTGGGCCATGTGCTGTTTGATTTGGGTGTCGCCGCGGCCATGAAGGCGGGTAGCCTTTTGGTGGACATGTCGTCCATCAAGCCCGCACAGGCGAGGGACCACGCAGCGCGCTTAAGCGAATGGCATATTGCTTATCTGGATGCGCCCGTATCGGGTGGGACCATTGGAGTGGAACAGGGAACACTCGCAATCATGGTCGGAGGCAAAGCGGCCAAGTTTGAGCGGGCGTTACCGGTCTTCACGGTGTTCGGACATGCAACACATGTAGGCCCCACAGGATCTGGTCAACTGGCCAAACTGGCCAACCAAATGATTGTGGGCATCACCATTGGCGCGGTCGCCGAAGCCTTGTTGCTGTGCGAAAAGGGCGGCGCCGACATGGCCAAGGTCAAAGAGGCCATCACAGGGGGCTTTGCCGACAGCCGTATCTTGCAGGTGCATGGCCAGCGCATGATCGAACGTGACTTCTCCCCAAGGGGGCGAATGACCGTGCAGCTCAAAGACCTGCGTAACGCCTTGTCGACTGCGAGTGAAATCGGATTTGAGGCCCCCATTACGGCATTGTTTGAACAACTGTATGCCGAAGGCGTCGAACATGGTCTTGCCGACCTAGACCACTCGGGTCTGTTTGTCGAGCTGGCCAGCCGCAATGGAATGACCTGAACCGTACAGACAAAAAAAAAGCCCCTTTCGGGGCTTCTTGATTAGTCAGCGTTGCGTTCGGAACGCTTTTTCGCATCCCTTGGCACAAATACCTTGCCGCCGTTACCAGGCTTGGCAAAACCAGTGGGCTTGCCAAAGGCAGGCTTACGGGCAGCAAAGTCGCCGCGAGGCGCACCGAAATCGCCGCGCGGTGCACCAAAGTCACCCCGAGGGGCTCCAAAGTCGCCGCGAGGGGCTCCGGAATTACCGCGGGGTGCGCCACCAAAGTCACCACGGGGAGCAAAGTCACCACGGGGAGCAAAATCACCACGTGGGGCAAAGTCACCGCGTGGAGCGGGTGCTCCGCCACCACCGCCAGCAAAGCGGTCGTTAAAACCACCCTTGCGCTCGTAGCTAAAACCTTCACGGGGGCCGGAGTCACGATTACCGCCGCCGAAGCCGCCACGGTTACCACCGCCAAAGCCGCCTTCACGGGGACCATTGCTGCGACCACGGGCTGGACCATCACCACGGCCACCAAAGCTGGGGCGTGATTCAGGCATGCGTTGCTGTGGCTCCAAACCTGGCACCACTTCGGCCTTGATAGGCTGGCGTGTGAATGCTTCGATGTCGAAAATCTTGCGGCGATCGCGGAACTCGGCAAACGTAGCGGCAATACCGTCACGTCCAGCGCGGCCGGTACGACCAATGCGGTGGGTGTAATCCTCAGCCTTCATGGGCAAACCGAAGTTGAACACGTGGGTGACGGTAGGTACGTCAATACCACGGGCTGCCACATCGGTAGCCACCAAAATTTGCACTTGGCCTTGGCGCAAAGCCATCAGGCGGCGGTTACGCAAACCTTGGCTCAAAGCGCCATGCAAAGCTACGGCGGAGAAACCATCTTGTTGCAGGTCATTGGCCAAGCCATCGCACTCGATCTGGGTGCTGGCAAACACAATTGCCTGGTTGATGCTGGCGTCACGCAACCAGTGGTCCAACAGCTTGCGCTT
>CAJASG010000248.1 GCA_903944555.1 uncultured beta proteobacterium | reverse complement strand
GGTGGTGCCCGCTACGCTGTTTGAAAAGTTCGGCTTCAACTACATCGGCCCGATCGATGGGCACGATCTGGAATCCCTCATTCCCACGCTGGAAAACATCAAACACCTGAAGGGGCCGCAGTTTTTGCATGTGGTCACCAAAAAAGGGCAGGGCTACAAGCTGGCGGAGGTGGACCCCGTGGCCTACCACGGCCCTGGCAAGTTTGACCCGGCAATTGGCTTGCAAAAGCCCAAGGTGGCGCCGCAAACGACCTTCACCCAGGTGTTTGGCCAGTGGCTGTGTGACATGGCCGCCCATGACGACCGTCTGGTGGGCATTACCCCCGCCATGCGCGAAGGCTCCGGCATGGTGGAGTTTGAAACGCGCTTTCCCGAGCGCTACTTTGATGTGGGCATTGCCGAACAGCACGCCGTCACCTTTGCTGCCGGTTTGGCGTGCGAGGGCATGAAACCCGTGGTGGCAATTTACTCCACCTTTTTGCAACGGGCCTATGACCAGTTGATCCATGACGTGGCGATCCAGAATTTGCCTGTGGTGTTTGCACTGGACCGGTCCGGTCTGGTGGGTGCCGATGGTGCAACCCATGCGGGTGCTTACGACATTCCCTTTTTGCGATGCATCCCCAACATCAGCGTGGCCTGCCCGTCCGATGAAAACGAATGCCGCCAACTGCTCAGCACGGCGTTTGAGCAAGACCACCCCGTGGCAGTGCGCTATCCGCGCGGTGCGGGCGCTGGTGTGCCGGTACAAGCCACGCTGAAGGGCCTGCCCTTTGGCAAGGGTGAAATCCGTCAGCAGGGCCATGGCATTGCCATTCTGGCGTTTGGAACCTTGCTGTACCCCGCACTGGAGGCGGCCAAAGCCTTGGGTGCCACGGTAGTCAACATGCGCTGGGCCAAGCCGCTGGACACCGAGTTGCTGCTGCAAGTCGCCCGCAGCCACCAAGCGCTGGTGACGGTAGAAGAGGGCGCTGTCATGGGGGGGGCAGGCAGTGCCGTCGCCGAGGCTTTGCATGCGGCGGGTGTGGTGTTGCCGATGTTGCAACTGGGCTTGCGTGATGAGTTCATTGAGCACGGGGACCCTGCCAAATTGCTGGCGCTGCAAGGCTTGGATGCAGCAGGTATCCAGGCCTCTATCGCACGTCGCTTTGGCGCATTGCTGACACCCGTAGTCCGCGCTGCCTGACTCTTGCAGAAACCTGAAGACTACCGTTTGCCGAGGGAAAACCCCCACGCGTTTGGGGGAGTTCATTCCTACAATATTTGCAGACCGTTATAAGTCTTCGTTGTGCACACCCGTACTACGAGATGTTCAATCAATTCCTACAGGAGTGAATCACATGGATCGTCGTTCCGTTATTAAAAACGCTGGCATTGCTGGCGTTTTGGCCGCTGGTGCAGCACCCGCTGTTCATGCGCAGGCTGCTGCCATTCGCTGGCGTCTGGCTTCTAGCTTCCCCAAGGCGCTGGACACCATTTTTGGTGCAGCCGATACGTTCGCCAAGAAAGTCGGCGAGATGTCTGGTGGCAAGTTTGTCATCACTACCCACGCGGGCGGCGAGTTGATGCCCGCTTTTGGCGTGGTTGATGCGGTCAAAGACGGTACGGTTGAAATGGCCCACACCGCTCCTTACTACTTCCATGGCAAGGACGAAACCTTTGCTCTGGGCTGCGCGATTCCCTTCGGCCTGAACAGCCGCCAGATGACCGCCTGGATGACCCAGGGCAACGGCGGCAAGCTGATGCGCGAGTTTTACGCCAAGTACAACATGGTGAATTTCCCCATGGGCAACACCGGTGCGCAAATGGGCGGCTTTTACCGCAAGGAAATCAAGTCCGTTAAAGACATCAAGGGCATGAAAATGCGTATCGGCGGCTTTGCTGGCCGTGTGTTTGAACGTATGGGTGGCGTGCCACAAAACATTCCTGGCGGCGAAATTTACACCGCGCTTGAAAAAGGCACCATTGACTCCGCTGAGTGGGTGGGTCCATATGACGACCAGAAGCTGGGCCTGAACAAGGTGGCTCCGTTTTACTACTACCCAGGTTGGTGGGAGGGCGGCCCTCAGCTGGACTTGTTCATCAATGACAAGGCCTTTGCTGGTCTGTCTGCTGAAAACAAGGCCATTGTTGAATGTGCTGCTGCTTTTGCACACACCGAAATGCAAGCCAAGTACGACGCACGCAACCCTGCGGCTCTC
>CAJASG010000247.1 GCA_903944555.1 uncultured beta proteobacterium | reverse complement strand
GGGGTCGCAATAGCGCATGAAATACCAACTGGAATCCACGAAGGTGTCCATGGTGTCGGTCTCGCGCCGCGCGGCCACACCACAAATCGGGCAGGTCACACCGGCAGGAAAACCCTCATGCTTGTTCAGCGGATTGCCCGAGCCGTCCGGCACGCAGTCCTGCGGCAGCACAACCGGCAGATCTTTTTCCGGCACTGGCACCGCGCCGTGTTCCGGGCAATGGATGATCGGGATCGGCGTGCCCCAGTAACGCTGGCGGCTGACGCCCCAGTCGCGCAAACGCCAGGTGATTTTTTTCTCGCCCAGGCCCTTGGCAGCCAGGGCCTTTGCCACGGCATTCACAGCGTCCTTGTAGTTCAATCCACTGAACACGTCGGAATTGACGGTGACACCGCGCTGCTTGTCGCCATACCAGTCCTGCCACTGGTCGTAGTCGAAGGTCAGCCCGTCGACGTGCACCACGTCGTTGATCTGGAAGTTGTATTTCTTGGCAAAAGCGAAGTCGCGCTCGTCGTGGGCGGGCACCCCCATCACCGCGCCATCGCCGTAGCCCATCAGCACGTAGTTGCCGACCCACACATCGACGGCTTGGCCGGTGAGCGGATGGATGACTTGCAGGCCTGTGGGCATGCCGAGCTTTTCGCGGGCGGCCAGCTCGGCCTCGGTGGTGCCACCAACTTTGCATTCTTCAATAAATGCCGCCAGCCGCAAATTGGACTGGGCGGCGTGCACGGCCAGCGGGTGCTCCGGCGCCACGGCGCAGAAGGTCACACCCATGATGGTGTCGGGCCGGGTGGTGAACACGTACATGCGACCGTCGCCGATCAAGCGTCCCTGCGCGTCCTTGACCTCGTGGGTGAAGGCAAAACGCACACCCTCCGACTTGCCAATCCAGTTTTCCTGCATCAGCTTGACGCGCTCGGGCCAGCCGGGCAAACCGTCTTTGACGCTGCCCAACAGCTCTTCGGCGTAGTCGGTGATCTTGAGGTAGTAGCCCGGAATCTCGCGCTTCTCGACCGTGGCACCGGTGCGCCAGCCTTTGCCGTCGATCACCTGCTCGTTGGCCAGCACCGTCATGTCCACCGGGTCCCAGTTCACCACCTGGGTCTTGCGGTAGGCAATGCCTTTTTCCAGCATCTTCAAAAACAGCCACTGGTTCCATTTGTAGTACTCGGGCGTGCAGGTGGCAATCTCACGGCTCCAGTCAATGGCCAGCCCCATGGCCTGCATCTGCTTGCGCATGTAGGCAATGTTCTCAAACGTCCACTGCGCTGGCGGCACACCATTTTTAAGTGCGGCGTTCTCAGCGGGCAGGCCAAACGCGTCCCAGCCCATGGGCATGAGCACGTTGTAGCCCTTCATGCGCAGGTTGCGCGTGAGCATGTCGTTGATGGTGTAGTTGCGCACATGGCCCATGTGCAGCTTGCCGCTGGGGTAGGGCAGCATGGAGCAGGCGAAAAACTTCTTCTTGGACGTGTCCTCGGTGACGCGGTACGCGTTGTGGCCACTCCACAGCGGCTGCGCCCAGTGGTCTTGGGCCGATTTTTCGACGTCGAGGTGTTGGTACTTGTCTTGCATAAATAGAGGGGCAACCTGCAGGTTGCCGGAAGAAACGCGTGAAGGAAAGTCTGAAGGGATTTTAGGTGCTGCGGGGTTCAGGGGGTCGCCGTCGCGGGCGCGGTCGCAATCGCCGGGGCATCGGTCACAAAACCAATACGGCTCAGACCGGCCTTTTGGGCCACACCCATGACCTCGACGACACGTCCGTAGGGCACGGAGGCATCGGCGCGCAACTGCACCTCAGCCTCCGGGTTTTTTTGCGCAACCCCCTGGAGCACGGCCACCAAGGCCTCGGCCACCAGCACCTTGTTGTCGACATACACCTGCCCCGTCTTGTCGACGGTCAGCGCCACAAATTTCGGCGCATCCAGGGCTTTGGCGCCCTCGGCTTTGGGCAAGTCCACCTTGACGGCACTAACCAGCAGGGGCGCCGTCAGAATGAAAATAACCACCAGCACCAGCATGACGTCGATCAAAGGCGTCATGTTGATTTCGCTCATGGGCTGGGGCCCGGGAGTGCGCTCAAGACGGCCAAACGACATAGCAGGGGCTTTTAGCTGCGATCAGCCGGCTGGCTGATGAGGAGGTCGCGCACATCGCGTGCGAACCCTTCCAGGTCGGCTTCGATACGGCCGATGAAACGGCCCAAAATGTTGTACCCCAACACGGCGGGAATCGCCACGGCCAGCCCTGCCGCGGTCATGATCAGCGCCTCGCCCACCGGGCCGGAAATCTGGTCAATGCTGACTTGGCCAGCACCGGCGATGCCGATCAGCGCATGGTAAATCCCCCACACAGTGCCCAGCAGCCCGACAAACGGCGCAGTGGAACCCACCGTTGCCAACAGCACCTGACCGGATTGCAACTTGTGCAGCACACCATGCAGGGCGTCGCGCAGCACACGGGTGAGCTGTTGCGACCGGTCTCCTGCGCTGGCCAGTGTCCCGCCGGCCGTAATTTGCGTGGCTTCCACCAGGGGTATCACCAACTGCTCTCGGTCAAACACCCGCATGGTGCCCAGTGCATCCATTAGCGAGGGCGCCTGCCAGAAAGCCGCCGTGCTGCGCGCCACATCGCCATGCGCCCGCTGCAGCAGCCACGTCTTCCACAAAATGACGACCCAACTACAAACGGACATGGACAAGAGTGCCAGACCGACAGCGCTGGTGACCGCATCACCCTTAAGCAGCCAATCCACCGCGTTCATTTCAAGCCCAGCACGTCAAACATGTCGAACAAACCGGTCTTTTGGGTTGCCAGGAAGCGCACCGCGCG
>CAJASG010000246.1 GCA_903944555.1 uncultured beta proteobacterium | reverse complement strand
GCGCAGGCGGCGCATGTCGGCCGAAATGCCGGACACGCCCAACAAACCGCTTTGCTTGTAGAGCAGGGTCTGCAGCCGCGCATGGTCCCAGCCCTGTTCCATCAGGTACAGCAGCACGCCGGGGTCCAGTGTGCCGCTGCGGGTGCCCATCATCAGGCCGTCCAGCGCGGAGAAACCCATGGTCGTGGCACAGCTGCGGCCACCCTGGGCGGCGCACAGGCTCGCGCCATTGCCCAGGTGGGCCATCAGCACCCGCCCGTTGGCCTGTGCGCTGCGCTCTTGCACCACGCCCATGACGTACTGGTATGACAAGCCATGAAAACCATAGCGCCGCACACCTTGGTCGGCCAGGCTTTGTGGCAGAGCAAAGCTGTAGTCCACCTCGGCCAGCGTGGCGTGAAAGGCAGTGTCAAAACACGCCACCTGGGGCAGGGCGGGGAACGCTTTTTGAAACGCCCGTATGCCTTGCAGGTTGTTGGGTTGGTGCAAGGGCGCCAGTGAGTTCAACTGTGCCAAGCGGGCCAGCACGTCGTCGGTCACCAGCACGCTGTCGCAGTAGTCTTTGCCGCCATGTACCACGCGGTGCGCAATGGCTTCAATGGTGGGCAATGCGGGTTCGGCGGCTAACAGCGCGGCCAGACTTTGCAGAGCCTGATCAAACGGATCGCCGGTGGTGGGCGCCAATTGCTGGCTTTTTTGTTGCCCCTGAAAGGACCAGTCCAGGGTCGGAACGCCACCGGGCTCCAGTCCCTGGATGTTGCCCGACATCAGGTAGGGCTGTACTTGCCCCGCTAGCACCGGGTAAATGGAAAACTTGAGCGTGGACGAGCCCGCATTGACTGCAAGAATAGCCATGTGCTTGTGACCCCTTACCAGACTTTGCGTGGGTGGTCGCGGCGGGCGTTGTGCGCCGCCAGCAGGGCCAACAGGGCGGATGCGACCCGGTTCATGGGGCCATCGGCGCGGCTGGTCAGGGCAATCGGCACACGGGCGCCCAGCACCAGGCCGGAGCCGCTGGCACCGGCCAGATATTCCAGCTGTTTGGCCAGCATATTGCCCGACTCCAGATCTGGCACGGCCAGAATATCGGCATCGCCGGCGACCGGGGATTTGATGTTTTTGATCTGCGCGGCCTGGGCCGAGATGGCGTTGTCAAAAGCCAGTGGGCCATCAATGATGCCGTGGGTGATTTGGCCGCGCTCTGCCATCTTGCACAGCGCTGCGGCGTCAATGGTGGAGGGAATGGCGGGGTTGACGGTTTCGACTGCCGACAAAATCGCCACTTTGGGGGTGTGTACCCCCATCACGCGGGCAAAGTCGATGGCGTTTTGAATGATATGCATCTTGTCTTGCAGCGTCGGGTGGATGTTCAGCGCGGCATCGGTAATCAGCAGTGGCTTGGGGTACAGCGGAATGTCAAAGCGGAATACGTGGGACATGCGCCGTCCGGTGCGCAGCTTGGGCTGGGCCAACACGGCATGGATCAGCTCGTCGGTGTGCAAGCTGCCTTTCATCAAGATCTCGACCTCGCCTTTGGCGGCCATGTCGGCGGCCTTTTCAGCCGCTTCATGGCTGTGCTCCACCGAGATGATTTCGACACCGCTCAGATCAATACCGGCATCGCGGGCGACGATCCTGATGCGCGCCTCGGGGCCAATCAGCACCGGGATGATCAGGCCGTAGCGGGCCGAGTCCATGGCGCCACTGAGCGAGCCCGCATCGCACGGGTGCACCACGGCGCAGCGCACTGCGTCCATCCCTTCACCTTGCGCGAGCAAGGCTTTGAAACGGGCTTCGGGGTCGTACAGCTGAATGAGCGGGGCATTCACACGGGGCAGTCGTACCTTGTGCGTGGGGGCTAGCACGCGGGCGGTGCCGTGCAGCACGCACTCGCCTTTTTGGTTAAGCACCTGGCAATCCAGTTCAACACTTTTTGTGGCGTCGTCCTTGCTCACCACCGTGGCGGTGACGGTGAGCGTGTCACCCACCCGCACGGGCTTGGTGAAGTGCAGCGCCTGGTCTTGGTACACGGTGCCGGGGCCGGGGAACTGGGTGCCCAGCAGGGCAGAAATCAGGGCGCCGCCCCACATGCCGTGGGCAATCACGCCCTGGTACAGGGTGTCGTTGGCGTAGTCAGCGTCGATGTGGGATGGGTTGGTGTCGCCCGACACCGCCGCAAAAGCCTGAATGTCGGCCAGGGTCAGGGTGCGCAGCAGGCGTGCGCTTTGCCCCAAGGACATCTCGTCAAAGGTGACGTTTTCGATCAGGTCAGTGGTGCTTGCAGTGTTCATAGTCGTGTTAGTTGTCTTTAAATAGCCGATTCAGGTCCACGCCCGTAGTCCCTGGCTGAAAGCCGTCGCGCGCCAGGTGCGCTTCGGACTCCTCCAATATTTGTCGTGTAGCGAAGGCACCCACCGCCTCCACATAGTGGGTTTCCATGTCGTAACGCATCACAAGCAGGCCGCGCAACTCCGCGTGCAGATGGCTTTGGCGACGGTCGGCCGTGTTGCCGACGCGCGATGCATCGCGGCGCTCTGCCGTGGCACGGCGCTCTTGCGCTACTTGTGCGGGCGCTTGGTGGCTCATGGCGTGGGCCACTTCAGCGTCGGTTTTGAGGGATACGCGAAGCCCAATCGCCAGGCGCGCAATGCGGGTGCTGAGCTCCTCAATGGAGCGGGCCATGCGCTGTTGTTCGTTGGGGGTCATAGCGACATTCCCCCGGACACCTCAATCACCGCGCCGTTGATATAGCTGGCCTCGTCGCTGGCCAGGAAGGCGTAGACGTTGGCGATCTCTTCGGGCTTGCCCAGGCGCTTGAGTGGCACCTTGGCCTGCAACTCTTGCAACACCTTTTCGGGCATGGATGCCAGGATCGGGGTGCTGATAAAGCCCGGCGCCACGGCGTTCACACGCACACCCTTGGGGCCGAGTTCGCGGCTCCAGGTCTTGGTAAAGCCAATCACGCCAAACTTGGTGGCGGCGTAGTTGGTCTGGCCAAAGTTGCCGTAAATGCCCACCACCGAACTGGCATTCAAAATCACACCACTGCCCTGGGCCACCATGACGTCGGCCACCGCCTGTGCGCAGTGGAATACGCCGCGCAGGTTCACGTCAATCACGCGGTCAAACTGCTCCAGGGTCATTTTTTGCAGCCGTGCGTCCTGGGTAATGCCGGCGTTGTTCACCAGGGTGTCAATGCGGCCAAACTGCGCCACCACGCGGGCGATCACGGCGTCCACCATGGTGCGCTGGGTGACATCCATCACAAAACCCTCGGCGGTGGCGCCCAAGGCGCGGCATTGAGCCACTGCGCTGTCCACGCCTGCCTGTTGCACGTCGCAGACGATCACGGTGGCACCTTCGGCCGCAAACTTGAGCGCGGTGGCCAAGCCAATGCCTTGCGCGGCGCCGGTGATGAGGCTGACTTTATGGAGCAGGCGAGGAGTGGTCATGGTAGTGGGGCTGTAGTTTTGGAGTATCTACGGGAAAACCCTAAGTTTGAGAGTTTGCCTGTAAAAAATGCTTGATTCAAATCAATAAAAACGCTTGATCAGTTCGCCGCGTGTTCGATGTGACGGTGACTTTTGCTATGAAATTAGGAGCTGCTTGCGCATATTCCATAAGGGCTAGAGGCCTATTTGGCTTGAAATGCCTCCAGATCTGAAGCCGGTGCCGGGCGGCCAAAGTGGTAGCCCTGGTAGGCATCGCACCCCAGTTCTGCCAGCATTTCGCGCTGCGCGGCGGTCTCCACGCCCTCGGCGATCACCTGCATGCCCAGGCTGTGGCCCAGTGCCACGATGGCGCGGGCAATCACCGCATCGTCGGGGTCGCTTAGCAAGTCGCGCACGAAGGACTGGTCGATCTTGAGCTGGTCCAGCGGCAAACGCTTGAGGTAGGACAGGGACGAGTAGCCGGTACCAAAGTCGTCCAGCGAAAAGCCCACGCCGATTTCTTTCAGCGCCCGCATCTTGGTAATGACCTCGTCCACGTTGTCGACCAGCAAGCTCTCGGTCAGCTCCAACTTGAGGCGCTGCGGGTTGGCGCCGGTGTGCTCCAGCGTGGCCAGCACCTGCTCCACAAAAAGGGGCTGGCGAAACTGGCGTGCGCTCACATTCACCGCCAACGTCCAATGCGCGTTTTCGGGTTTTTTCGCCCACACTTCCAGTTGCGCACAGGCCGTCTCCAGCACCCACTGGCCCAAAGGCAGGATCAGGCCGGTGTCTTCGGCCAGCGGGATAAAGTCGGCCGGTGAAACTAGCCCCCGCGCCGGGTGCAGCCAGCGCACCAAGGCCTCAGCCCCAATGAGGCTGCCGTCTGCTGCCACCTGTGGCTGGTAGTACAGCAAAAAATGCTGTTGCTCCAGCGCCGTGCGCAGATCGGTTTCCAGCACGGCACGGGCGCTCACCACCGCCTGCATCTGGGGGTCAAAGAAGCGCAGGGTGTTGCGCCCGGCGGCCTTGGCCTGGTACATGGCCAGGTCGGCCCGTTTCAGGGGCTCATCAATCGCCTCATGCTGGTTGCCGCCGAACAGGGTGACGCCAATACTGGCGGTGCTGCGGCATTGCTGGAGCCCCAGTTGGTAGGGCTGGGCCAGCATGGCCAGTATTTTTTCACCCACTACTTCGGCCTGGGCGGCGGCGTCCAGCGCAGTCTCGCTCAGGTCGGCCAGCATCACCACAAACTCGTCACCGCCCAGACGGGCCGCCGTGTCGCCTTCCCGAATGCAGGTGCTCAGGCGCTGTGCCACTTGCTCCAGCAGCAGATCGCCCAAGTGGTGGCCCAGGGTGTCGTTTAGAGTCTTGAAGTCATCCAGGTCGACAAACAGCAGGGCGCCTTTGCGTAAGTGACGGGCCCCGGACGCGATGGCCTGCGACAGCCGGTC
>CAJASG010000245.1 GCA_903944555.1 uncultured beta proteobacterium | reverse complement strand
GCCAGCAGCACGCCTGCCAAAAACGCCCCCAATGCCATCGACAGGCCTACCCACTGCATCAACCCGGCAATGCCGACCACCAGCAAGAGCGAGGCGGCGGTGAAGATCTCGGGTGTTTTGGAGCGGGCGATCCAGCGGAACAGGGGGCGCATCAACAAGCGCCCGCCAAGGATGATGCCGGCAATGACTGCTATTATTTTTATAGCTGCTTGCGCATATTCCACGGGGGCTTGAGCCGTATTTGATGCTGAAATGGCGCCCAGCAAGGGCAGTAGCGCCAGAATCGGGATCGCGGCCACATCCTGAAATAGCAGGATGGAGAAGGAGGCCTGGCCGCTGCTGGTGGGCATCAGGTTGCGCTCGCCCATCACCTGCAGGGCAATCGCGGTGCTGGAGAGCGCCAAGCCCAAGCCCGCCACCAGCGCGGTACGCCAGTCCACGCCAAAGGCCAGCGCCACCGCCGTCAAGAGCAGGGCGCAGCCCAGCACTTGGGCGCTGCCCCAGCCAAAAATGGGGCGGCGCAGGCTCCACAGGCGTTTGGGCTCCAGCTCCAGCCCGACCAGGAACAGCATCAGCACCACACCAAATTCGGCAAAGTGCAGAATGTCCTCCACATTGGTCACCAGCCCGATGCCCCAAGGGCCAATGGCAATGCCGGCTGCCAGGTAGCCAATGATGGAGCCCAGGCCCACGGCCTGACTCAGGGGGTACGGCGATGACCGCCGCGCTAAGGTAAATGAAGCTGTTGATCAGCCAAGTGGGGGTGTGTTCCATGCCGATAACATAGCGCAAAGTTGAATCAATAAGGAATTCCCATGCCAGTCATTGTTGTTGCCAATCCCAAGGGCGGTGTGGGCAAGTCCACGTTGTCCACCAATATTGCGGGCTACTTTGCATCCCAGGGGCATGCGGTGATGCTGGGCGATGCAGACGTGCAGCAGTCTTCCATGCTCTGGCTGAACCTGCGCCCTGCTGCCGCCAAAGCCATTGCGTCGTGGGAGTTCGGGTTTGAGCAAATTGCCAAACCACCCAAGGGGACGACCCATGTGGTGATCGACACACCCGCGGGCCTGCATGGCAAGCGCCTCAAGGAAATACTGAAGCTGGCGGACAAGGTCATCGTCCCGTTGCAGCCCAGCGTGTTTGATATTTTTGCTACCCGCGCCTTTTTGGATGAGTTGGCGCAAAACCGCCATGCCATGAAGACGGAAATCGGCGTGGTCGGTATGCGGGTGGACGAACGCACCATTGCTGCCGACAAGTTGCGCGAGTTTGTGGCTACGCTGGATTTGCCAGTGCTGGGCTTTTTGCGTGACACGCAAAACTATATTCATTTGGCAGCGGGTGGATTGACGCTATTTGATGTGGCACCCAGCCGGGTGGAGCGCGATCTGGAGCAGTGGCAACCCATTTGCGAGTGGCTTGAGGCGTAACGGAAAACGCCGCTGCGCCTGTCACGGTGCGGACAGGGGCTCGCGGGCCGGCTGGCTACAGTAGCGCCATGAAAACTTTTCAAACATTGCAAGAGCTTGCGGCCTGTGTTGGTGAGGAGGTCGCGTCCAGTGAATGGGTCACCATCACGCAGGAGCAAATTAACCAGTTCGCCCAAGCCACCGGCGACCACCAGTGGATCCACGTGGACGTGGAGCGTGCCAAAGCGGGCCCGTTTGGGGCGCCCATTGCCCACGGGTTTTTGACGCTGTCACTGATCCCCACATTTTTTGAGCAGGCCTTGCAGGTGGTGCAGGTGCGCATGGGTGTGAACTACGGGCTCAACAAGGTGCGCTTTGTGGCCCCGGTGCCGGTGGGCAGCCAGTTGCGCGGCCACCTGAAGCTGCTGAAATGCGATCCCATTGACAACCACGGCATGCAGTCCACTTGGGAGATTTCCATTGAACGCCAGGGCTCGGCCAAGCCGGTCTGTGTGGCCGAATCGCTGGTACGCCAGTACCCTTAATTCCCTCAGGCGAAGCCGTTTTGCCGCCAGGCTTCAAACACCGTCACTGCTACGGCGTTGGATAAATTCAGGCTGCGCTGGCCCTCAATCATGGGCAGCTTGAGGCTTTGCCCAGGTCCAAATGCGGCCCGCACCGTGTCCGAAATGCCCTTGGTCTCCGAGCCAAACACCAGCCAGTCACCGGTTTGGAAGGCGACCTCAAAGGGGCTGCGCGTGCCCCGCGTGGTCAATGTGAACATGCGATCTGGCGCGGGCTGCTCAGAATCCAAAACACTTTGCCAGTTGGCGTGGCGGCGCAGGGTGGCGTACTCGTGGTAGTCCAGCCCGGCGCGGCGCATGTGTTTGTCGTCAAAATTAAAACCCAGCGGTTCGACCAAGTGCAGCGTGCAGCCGGTATTGGCCGCCAGGCGAATGACGTTGCCGGTGTTGGGGGGGATTTCGGGCTCGACCAGAACGATATGGAACATGCCTGCATTGTCGCCTGACGAATCGCATGCCTGCGCCCCAACTCTCCCATTAGGATGGTGGGCCAATGACCCCACTTTCCAGAAAAGAAGTCAATCCCCCCGTTGAGCCCAAGAAGCACAAGTTTGGTGTTCATCCCGATGTGCTCAAGCTGGGCGTGGTGAGCTTTTTGACCGATCTGAGTTCGGAGATGATCTTTTCGGTGTTCGCCATCTTCTTCACCACCGTGGCGGGTGCCTCGGCGGCCCTGCTGGGGCTGGTGGAGGGGCTGGCCGATTTGTCGGCCTCATCGCTGAATTATTTTGCGGGCTGGCTGTCGGACCGCACCGGAAAGCGCAAAGTCTTCGCGCTGGCCGGCTACGGTTTTTCCACCTTGGCGAAGCTCATCTTGCTGGTGACCAGCTCCGTCACCGGGCTCACCATTTTTAGGGTGATTGAGCGCTTGGGCAAGGGCTTTCGCGGCCCGCCGCGAGATGCCTGGCTGGCGGCCGTGGCCGACAAGGGGGCGCGGGGCTATGCCTTTGGGGTGCACAAAGCGCTGGACAAGTCTGGCGCGGTGCTGGGCCCTTTGGTCGCCTATGGGCTGCTGGTGTGGCTGGGCGATGGGGTGCATACCTACCAAGTCTTGTTTTGGGTGGCCATGGTGCCGGCCGTGCTCAGCATCGTGGCCCTGAGCCTGGTGAAAGACAAGCCTGCCCTGCAGCGCCAGCGGGAGAACATGCTGGAAGCCTGGGCGGTGCTTAGCCCGCAGTTCAAGCGCTATTTGGTCTCGGCGGGCATTTTTTCCCTGGCGTATTTCAGCTTTGGCTTCTTGCTGCTGCGCGCCTACAGCGTGGGCTTTGCCGCCCGGGACATCGTGCTGCTGTATGCGTTGTTCAATGTTGCCTGCCTGCGTGCTGGCTGCGCCCTTGGTCGGCCGGCTCAGTGACCGCATAGGGCGTCCGCGCATGATTGTGCTGGGTTACCTGATCTATTTCTTGCTGAGTCTTGGCTTTGCGCTGGCCTATTCCCCATGGCAGGTGGTGGTGCTGTTTGTCGCGTACGGGGTGTTTTACGCGATTGATGAAGCGCAGAGCAAGGCGTTTGTGGCCGACCTGGAGTTGGAGCGGCGCGCGACGGCCATGGGGCTGTACAACTTTGTCACCGGCATCCTTTATTTGCCTGCGTCTGTGGTGGCTGGCGCCTTGTGGTTGCTGCATCCGTCCAGCGCGTTTTACGCGGCGGCGGGCCTGTCGTTGGCGGCCATCGCGGTGTTCATGGTCTTGCGCCCGGGCGTGCATTAAGATGCGGGCCAACACAAATTTATTGATTTTTCATTGAGAATTGTCATTGGAAACAACCGCCTGAGCGTGAGATTGCTGATCTCAGATAGACAGGGTTACCGCGGCAATACTCACAGGAGGCAAGTTGGAACCCACCAAGAAGAAGCGCGCGACCAAAAAAAGCGCCATTGAAACGGTCGAAGTTTTGAGCGCTTTGGGCGTTTCGGACGCTTCTAGCAGTGAGACCCCCTTCATTGTTGGCATCGGGGCTTCAGCCGGGGGGCTTGAGGCGCTGAGCCAGTTGTTCCCCAATCTGCCGAAGAATCTGGGGCTGAGTTACGTCGTCGTACAGCATTTGTCCCCCACCTACCGCAGCATGATGGCGCAATTGCTCGGGCGTGAGACCACCATGCCGGTGCGCGATATTGAAGACGGCATGCGGCCCGAGCCCAACACCGTCTACATCACACCGCCCAACCGCAATGTGACTTTGAACGCCGGGCGCTTTCGCCTGGTGGTGCCCGCCAAGGAGTCCCTTCCCAAGCCCTCGGTCAACCTGTTTTTCACCTCCTTGGCCGATGAGGCGGCGGAATCCTGCATCGGCATCATCTTGTCCGGCACGGGGTCGGATGGTGCCTCTGGCATTCACGCCATCAAGGCGGCTGGCGGATTTACATTTTCTCAAGATCCCACCACCGCCAAATACAACGGCATGCCGCAATCGGCCATCGATACCGGCAGTGTGGACTGGATTTTGCCGCCGGAGAACATGGGCTCAGAAATTGGCCTGATTGTCCAAAACCGGGGCCGTATTCCCATGGCAACGCAGGCGGCCAATGCGCCCGCCACGCTGAAAACATTGTTGGTCAAGGTGCGCGGGCGCACCAAGGTGGACTTTTCTCAGTACAAAGAGCCCACGCTGTGGCGGCGCATTGAGCGCCGTATGGCCGCCAACCATGTGGGCACCCTGCCGGATTACCTGGCACTGGTGGACGAGAACCCTGGCGAGCTGGACAAGCTGTGCAAGGATATTTTGATTTCGGTGACTTCGTTTTTTCGCGACACCGAGGCCTTTGCCGGGCTGGAGACAGTCGTCGCCCGTATTTTGAGTGGCAAGCGCCCCGGAGATGACATTCGGATTTGGGTGGCGGGCTGCGCTACGGGGGAAGAGGCTTACTCACTGGCCATATTGTTTGCGGAGCAGCTGGGTGCTGCGTTTGACCAATACCGCATCCAGATCTTTGCCACCGATATTGATCTGGAGGCGATGGCCCGCGCCCGGCGTGGCATTTTCCCTGCGCCCAGCTTGGCGCACATGGACCGCACGCGGGTCAAATCCCATTTCATGGGGCACGGTGACCGCTTTGAGATCAATAAAAACTTGCGCGATGTGGTGATATTTGCGCGCCAAGACTTGGTGCAGGACCCGCCCTTTTTGCGGCTTGATCTGGTCACTTGCCGCAATGTGCTGATTTACTTTCAGAGTGAATTGCAGTCGCGCTTGCTGTCGGTCTTCCATTACGCGCTCAATCCCGGTGCCTTTATGTTTTTGGGCAAGTCCGAGAGCGTGTTTCAGCAAGAGGGCTTGTTTGATGTGGTGGACAAGGAGTCACGGTTGTATTGCCGTAGTGGAGCCGCGGCACGCTTGCCCTTGTTTCGCCCTGATCCGCAGCACCCACCCGCAGGGCTCAATCAGCACCAGGTTCCCAGCAAGACGACCAATACGGGTTATGAGCACATTTTGATGGAGGCGGCGAGCCGCCACTTCATCCCGCTCAGCATTTTGATCAACAGCAAGTACGAGATTCGGCACATTCACGGGGATGCCAGTCGGTTCTTGAATATTTCGCCTGGCAAGCCGGCGTTTGATCTGATTTCCCTGATCCGCCGTGAGTTCAAGACGGAGATTCAGGTGCTGATGCGCCAGGCGCAAGTCAAGCATGTGGTGGCGACGGGCCGACCGCGGCATATCAAGGCGTTGGACCCGAGCCGGGGTGTGCGCCTGTCGGTGCACCCATTGCCTGACACAGGCAATGATGCGCTGCTGATGGTCTGCATTGAGTGGATAGCGACGCCCAACGGCAAGAGCCCGACCGAAGAGGGGGGCTCCATCACCGACCGTGAGCTGGAAGATGAGCTTGCCGCAACGCGTGAGCATTTGCAGACGCTGGTGGAGGAGTTGGAAACCTCCAACGAGGAGATGCAGGCGCTGAACGAGGAGATTCAGGCCTCCAATGAGGAGATGCAGGCATCCAACGAGGAGCTGGAGGCATCCAACGAAGAGTTGCAGTCGACCAACGAAGAGCTCGCGACCGTCAATGAAGAGTTGCAAATCAAGACCAGCGAGACGCAGCAGCTCAATATCGACTTGGAAACGGTTCAAAACAGCGTGGATTACCCCATGCTGGTGCTGGACCAAAACCAGGGTTTGTTGCGCTACAACCGTGCTGCCGCGCAGCTTTTCAAGCTGGGGGTGCCGCAGGTGGGGCGCAGCATTCGCAACCTGGTGATGCCCGCCAATATGCCGGACTTGGGTGACGATATTCAGCAGGTCATTACCACCCAGATGCCGCTGGATCGCCAGATTGTGGGCGCCGGTAAGCGGCACTATGCGCTGCATGTCACGCCGCTGTTGCGCGAGCAAAATCGGGTGGCTGGCGCGATTCTGCTGTTTACCGACAACACCACTTTGTATGAGATTGAAAAAAGTGGCCGTGAAAATCAGGATCGCTTGCTGGCGGTGATGAACAACTCCGTCTCGCTGATGGCGGTAAAGGATGCATCTGGGCGCTACCAGTTTGCCAACCCGAAGTTTGAGCGGAGTTTCGGCTTCCAGCGCGGGGAGGTTGTAGGCAAGACTGACTTTCAGTTATTTCCCCCATCGGTGTCGGACCTGTTTCGCGAAAGCGAGCTTGAATCGATGCGCTTGCGCAAAGATATTGAGCGGGAAGAGGTCTTGCGTCTGGGTGGAGAAGATCGCTATTTTCTGGTGGTTCGCTTCCCCTTGTTTGATGACGATGGTGCCATTACCGGCGTGTGCTTTCAGGCGACGGACATTACCGAGCGCAAGCACGCAGAAGAGCAGCTGCGCCTGGCCGCTCGGGTGTTTGACCGCGCCGCTGAAGGCGTCTTGGTGACGGACATCAACCAGTGCATTTTGACGGTGAACGATTCGTTTACCAATGTGACGGGGTACGCCCGTGAAGATGTGGTGGGCAAAACCCCGCAGATCATGTCGTCAGGCAAGCATCCGCCCGCCTTCTACGCCGACATGTGGGAAAAAATCAGCGAACGCGGTTGGTGGCAAGGTGAGATATGGAATCGCCGAAAGAATGGGAATCTGTATTTGGAGTGGTTGTCCATCAATACGGTGAAGGACCAAGAGGGCGCCGTGGTTAACTATGTCGCCATGTTCAGTGACATCACGTTGGTGCGCGAGTCACAACACCGGGTGGAGTTTTTGGCCACCCACGATGACCTGACCGGCTTGCCGAACCGCACCTTGTTCAATGACCGTTTGCGTCTGGCGCTGGCGCGATCGGCGCGATCTAAAGAATCGGTTGCGGTTCTGTTCCTGGATCTGGATAACTTCAAGGTCGTGAACGACACCTTGGGCCACGATGCAGGGGACAAATTGCTCAAGCAGGCCGCCGGTCGGTTGCTGGAATGTGTCCGCACCGAAGATACGGTGGCCCGGTTGGGCGGTGATGAGTTTGTGATTCTGCTGGAGGCCTCCGAGCGCCATGAGGCGGCCATGACGGCGCAACGCTTGATCAAGTCGATTTGCATGGGCTATTTGCTCGACGGTCACGAGTGTTTTGTGAGCGTGAGCATTGGAATCAGCATGTTCCCTGAGGATGCAGTGGACCCCAATGGCTTGATGCGCAACGCGGACGCCGCCATGTACCGGGCGAAAGATCAGGGTAAAAATTCTTTCCAGTTTTTCACGCCTGAATTGGCAGAGCAGGCCAACCAGCGCATGGGTATCGAGACCGGGCTGCGCCACGCGATTGATCAATCTGAGTTGGTGCTGGAGTACCAGCCGCAGGTCAATCTCGCCACCAATGCGGTGGAGGGCATGGAGGCGCTGGTGCGTTGGTGCCGTGCAGGGGAAATCATCTCTCCTGCGGTGTTCATTCCGATTGCAGAGGAAAGCCATCTGATTGTGGCGATTGATGAATGGGTGCTGTCACAGGTTTGCAAGCAGATCTTGGCCTGGGATGCGGCTGGACTGCCGGCCATTCGCGTCAGCGTCAATATTTCGGCGCGCCATTTCCGCAAATCCGATATGGTGACCGACCTGATCCGGATCATCACCGAGGAGGGCGTTGCACCGAGCCGCCTGTGCATCGAAATTACGGAAGGGGTGCTGATGGATATTGAGCGTGCGCAGCGCATGCTGGCCGAGTTGGTGGACTTTGGTTTGTCCATCAGTCTGGATGATTTTGGCACTGGTTTTAGTTCGCTTTCGTATCTCAAGCGGTTTCCCATTCATGAACTCAAAATTGACAAAAGCTTTGTCGATGGTATTGCCAGCAATGCGGACGACCGGGCGATTGCAAGCACCATCATTGCGCTGGCCAGTAATTTGGGAATGAAGGTGGTGGCGGAAGGGGTTGAAGAGGTCGACCAAAACGCCGAGTTGACGGCCTTGGGCTGCGGCAATGGCCAAGGCTATTTGTACGCCCGTCCCATGCGGGGAGAGGCGTTCCTGGATTGGCTGATGTACCGGCCTGAGGATTAGGCACTATGGCGTCCAGTGAACCCGTGCGCGAACAAGCCAATTGCCTGAGTTACACCATTGATGCAGCGGACACCATTGTGGCCGTGAGTGGATTGTGGGACGATTTTGCGCGCGACAACGATGGCGAATCCATTGTGGCCGAAAAGATCATGGGTCAAAAATTGGACCAGTTCATTCATGGCGACGAGACGCTGATGTTTGTCCGAACCATGATCATGTCGGCGCGGGTGCTTCAACGCCCCGTCTACCGTCCCTATCGGTGTGACTCACCCAAGCTCAAGCGCTTCATGGAGATGACGGTGCAGCCCCGCTCGGAGGGCTCGGTGGAGGTCATGCACCGAGAGCTTCGGTGCGAACCGATTGCTTGCAAAATACCAATGGCAGCAGAGTCTTCGGGTGCCCATGTGCCCTTTGTCAAGCGGTGTAGTTTGTGCAATCGGATTCGGGCCGAAGGCGTTTGGAGTGAGATCGACGAGGCCGCTGAGGCCAAGCGTTTGCCGGCTGAGGTGGCCCCGCTCAAGGTGATTTATGGCGTTTGCCCTGATTGTTTGGCCAGTCGCGGAGTGGTTCTGTAGCGTTACTGCGTCCGAGCAAACACCAGTGCCGTGATGTGCGCTGCACCCGCGTGGCGCACGGCCCGTGCCGCAGCGTGCAGTGATGCGCCACTGGTCATCACGTCGTCCAGCAGCACCACGCTTCGGCCCTTGAGTCGGGCGGCTTGCAGCGGGTCTACCGCAAAGGCATTGCGCACACTCAGTAGCCGGTCTTTGCGCGGTAATGTGCTTTGCGGCGGCGTGTCGCGAATGCGCAGCAGCACGCCAGATAGCACCTTGGACGACTCCAAAGCACGGGCCAGCACCAAGGCCTGGTTGAAGCCGCGTGTCGCCAGACGCTCGCGCGACAGGGGCATGGGAATGAGCAGGTCGGCGGCGTCCATTGCCGGCTCAATCCAGGGCGCGCTGCGCATCAGGGTGGCCATGCTGGTGGCCCAGCCGGTG
>CAJASG010000244.1 GCA_903944555.1 uncultured beta proteobacterium | reverse complement strand
TGTGGCTGCGGCTTTCGCTGTGTTTGTACGGCACTGGCTGTAATCGCGGTTGGAAATCGTACACATCATGCCTGTTCGCCAAAGTGGCTACGAATTTTCGATTTATGCAACAACGCCGTTTTAATGCGTCCCTCCGAATTGTCTGATATGGAATCTGGAAATCTGATGAAATCAGGGTGGGAGAAACCTCTTCCCCGTGCAATTCCTGCGAGTCTACCGGCTTCACGCCACAGGCATTATCGAATCAAGAATTGCATTTAGCGGTGCTCTAATGGAGAACAAAATTGGTAGCCCCGTGTACGCAAAGTCTTAATGGGGAGTTCCAAGTTGCAAGCATCACGAATTTTTCGCCGAAGGCGGTTCATTTGAGTATCAAGGCGCCGTTCGTCATAGCTTAGAAAGTCTGCGCCCAAGGCATCAATAATGGAACGCTTGTCAACTACGGCACCCGTGCCAGCCATCACAGATTTCAACACGATAAAGTCTTGCGCACTAAGATTAATAGGAGGAAATCCTGGCGGACTCAACGTCAATTGACTGCAATCAAGAACCCAACTAGCACTGGGGACACCTTGTTTGAGGCGCCTTTCGAGTGCACTTATAGTTCCGGCGATTTCCTCAACATGCGCGGTCTTAGTCAAATAATGATCAGCACCAACTTCCAGCCCAATCATCTTGTCGGATAGGCTTGATTTACCAGTGAGAACTACGATTCCAACTTTTAGATCCCGCTGACGAAGCTTCGCGATTACCTCCATCCCATTGCCGTCCGGAACCATAAGATCAATGATTGCTATTGTGTGGCGTTGCGGGTTGAATATTCGATCAAATTCAGCAATGCTACCAACCGCATCGACAATATGACCTCGGTTACAGAATAACCGCACCATTCCTTGGCGAAGGATTTCCTCATCTTCCAAAAAAATTATGGTTGCCATGCGAGATCATAAGAGATTGGCTGTTTAGTTGGCTAAGCCAATCTAAGCAAGTGACAATGAGTGGAGCGAAATCAACCATTTCTGTCACGATCAAAACCTCTTATACTGCAATTCCGTCATGTACTGCCTCACGATGTGAGGTATGGTTGAAATCGAATTCTGTCAGCCTGCTCTTCAAGAAGTCAATACGCATGTTTTGTACAGGAGTCAAAGGTGTCCTGTACGAGGCAATTAACAGTGAACACTGGAATTGGCGAGCCCTACATCTGCGTGTTGTCAGCAAGGCGTGCCGAGATCTGTGCTTCAATTTCTTTTCTGGTGGTGGAAAATATCAAGTCCAGCTTTTGCAGCAAGGCAAGGCATTTCTTCGTGTCGTTTTCAATGGCCGCCGTTTCAATATCGTCAGACAATTCTCCCAGTAAGACAGCGCCCACCATGTGAGCCACAGACTTCAACGCATGTGCAGTGTTCCTTACCGTTTCGTACTCTGCATTCACCGTCGTCCGGGAGATGGTGGCGACTTGAATTTCAGCACGCACCAAGAATTGCTTCAGCAACCGGTGCTGCGTGGAAGAATCGTTACCCACCCTCTCCCCGAGGGCCGCAGAATTCCAAACATTTAGGCGTTCTGGATTTACGGCTAACGGAGGATTCATGGAAGTGGGTATGGTACCAGTCACTGATCTGGGCAGCCATCTTGCCAGCAGGGGGGTGAGATCCTCCATGCGCATGGGTTTGGACAAATAGGCATCCATGCCCCGTCCCAGGCAGCGTTCGGACTCGCCCTGCATGGCGTTGGCGGTGATGGCCACAATCGGCAGGCGCGTGCCTATGGGTTCCGCTTGCCGGATCGCCGCTGTTAGGGCAAAGCCATCCATACGGGGCATGTGGCAATCGGTCAGCAGCAGTGCGTAGCGGCCAGTGCGCCACATTTCCAGCGCTATCACCCCATCTTCAGCCGTCTCGCAGGCGTAGCCCAGCCAACGCAACTGAAGCTGCATGACATTGCGGTTGGTTTCGTTGTCCTCCGCCAGCAAAATGAGGCAATTGCCGGCCACGGCTTGTTCAAGCGTCGGAGGGGCAAGTGGCGTCATGTCGCCCAGCTGGCGCGTGAGTGCAACGGTAGAACGTGCAAGGCGACCACTGGCAAAGGCGATGGCCTGAATCAAATCGCAGTAGTTAAGCGGGTAGGCGCTGACGGTAAATGCATCCACCACGGTGCTGCCGGTGCGCCGTTCCAGGCAAACAATGCCGACCCCGGCAGGCAGATCCATGTCACCGGAGACACTGTGCGTATCAACACCCAGCAGTACGACCGAGGGTCCAGCGTCAATTGGCAACTGCGCCAAATGGTGCCGCACTGCGACCAAATCGGGATACGCGGTGACCTCGGCCTCTGCATCCCGCAGGTAGGAAGCGACCAGCTCGCTCAGTGCCGCATCGTGATTCACGGTCAGTACCTGGACCCCGTGCAGGCTCGGGCCAAACACCGGCATACCTGGCGTTGGTGCGCCTTGTAACGGCAATTCAACGATGAACTCGGAGCCTTGCCCCTCCACGCTGCACACCGAAATGTGCCCGTCCATCATCTCGACCAGGCGCTGGCTAATGCTTAAGCCCAAACCCGTTCCGCCAAATTTGCGGGCAGTGCTCTCGTCTGCTTGGGTGAAAGGCCGAAACAGCTTGAGCTGCACCTCAGTACTCATGCCAATACCGCTGTCGACGACGCGGAACTTCACCCCCGGTAGCCCAGAGGCCAGAGTGCTGGGCTCCACGTACAAGGTCACCTGTGCGGGTTTTCCGTCCTTTCGTGCTGTGAACTTGATGGCGTTGCCCAGCAGGTTGAGCAATACCTGGCGCAGGCGGGTCGGGTCCGTCAACACGTAGTGCGGCAGTGCCGGTGACACGTAGACCGAAAGATCGATCAGTTTGCTGCCCGAGGTGGCCACCATGAGATGGGCGACGCCCTCTGAGAGTTCGCGCAAATGGGTCGGGATACGCTCGATGTCGAGCTTGCCAGCCTCGATCTTGGAAAAATCGAGGATGTCATTCAGGATGTTGAGCAGGTTCTGTGCTGATCGCTGAATGGTGTTGAGCATGCGGTGCTGCTGAGGTTCCAGCTTGGTTTGCTGCAAGATGTCCACCATACCAATCACCCCATTCATGGGCGTGCGAATTTCATGACTCATGTTGGCCAGAAACATCGACTTGGCATGGTTGGAGGCCTTGGCGATTTCCTCCACTTTTTTATGTCCGGTAATGTCCTGCTTGACCACAATGACGTGGGTGATTGCACCGCCGGTGCCCGTCACTGGCGTGATCGTCATTTCCTCGTTGTAGAGAGTGCCGTCTTTCTTTCGGTTGACCAGCTCTCCATGCCACGGCTTCCCGTCCAATATGGTTTGCCAAAGAACCGTGTAGTAGGCTCTGTCGTGCACGCCGGATCTAACCAGGTCACCGGGCGTTCGGCCGATGACCTCGTCATTGTCATAGCCGGAGAGTGCGCAGAAAGCCGGGTTGGCCCATTGAACGACGCCATCAATGTCTGCAATCAGGATGGCATTGGCGCAGACTTCGAGTGCCGTGCTTTGCAAGCGGAACCATTCATTTTTATGGAGTTCTGCCGCTTGCCCGTCTTGAATTTCGGCAGCCAGTTTTTCTTCCGCCTGCTTGCGCGCAGTGTTGTCAGTGCCACTTATCACAAATGTGCAATCCAAACTGGATTGCGCATCGGCTTCATTGCACAGCCATTCGATGGCCGGGTGCAGCCCCATGTTCAGGGCCATGGGGCGCAAATTTTCCGCCACAGTGCGCCCCCCCTCCAGGGCACGGTAAACCAGCGAGCGCATGCCTGCAACCATGTCGACAATATTTGGGTACAAAGTACTAGAACGCATTTCAAACAACGAATTTCCATGAGCAAGGCCGTCAACACCTGCCCCAACTCGTCGTGCACTTCGCGCGCAATGTGTTTGCGCTCTTCCTCAATGACGGTTGAATTGTAGGCCGCCATCTCGCGCAGCTTCTTTCGCGAGCTAGCGACTTCTGCATCCACGGCTTGGGTCAGCAATTGCTCCTGCGATCGCCGCCGTTCGGTAATGTCGGTATGGATGACCACCGCGCCCGAGCTCTCCACGCCCAGTGGCGTAACGTTCATGACGAACCACTGCTGCCGGGATGGCGAGTGGCACGGGTATTCAAACCGAAAGACCGGGATCGTGCCACGGATCACGTTCAGAACGCCGTTGCCCGCCAGCACAGCCCCCTCCGATGAGGTGCCACCCTGTGCCGAATTGCAAATATCCAGATAGCTGACGCCAATCTGGGTGTTGTGGGCAGGCTGGCCGGGCACCGCACTGTTGGCCAGGGCAAATTCGCGCCAACTCCGGTTGACGGCCACGATCATGCCAGTTTCGTCTAAGATCGCAATTTGTGACGGCACCGAGTCTAGAACCGCGTCGCGGAACTTGTTGTTGTCCCGTTGTTGTGATTCGGCTTCTTTGCGATCGCTGATGTCACGGCATGCACTAAAAATTCGGCCATCGGTCAGCACCCTGCAATTGAGCTCCACGCATACCGCGCTGCCGTCGCGGCGTTTAAGCGTCCGCTCATAGCGTAAGACCCCGGTATCCCGCAATTGCTGAAACAGCACTTCCGTTGCCTCCATGTCGCAATCAACCGTAATTTCGCGAAAATTCATGCTCAGCATTTCGTCACAACTGAAGCCCAGCAGCCGCGTGGCCTGTATATTGACATATTTGTAGTGTCCAGCGGCATCAACTATGAAGATGGCATCCGAGGCTTCGTCCAAGAGGGCTTGGGAACTGGCTTCGCTGATGAGCAGGCGTTCTTCAAGGTGCTTGCGTGCCGTGATGTCACTCAACACCAACCGGACTACCGATGCGCCGACCTCACCGATGACAGCAATGGCTTGCAGTTCGACCCAAATCGTGTTGCCGCTGGCTTGGAGCATCTGCAGCTCGCAGGAATGCACGCGGGAGCTGGCCAGCACCCGTCGGCACATCAGGAAGAATCTGTTGGCATCGGGTGCTGACATAAAGCCGGGCAGCGCCTTTCCAATCGGCTCACCGTGGGACAGTCCCAACAGGTCGGCTGTGGCGCCGTTAGCCTGTATGATCGTCGCCCTCTCATCAACAGTGGCATATCCCACCGGTGCCAGTTCATAAAAATCGAAATAGCGTGCATCTGCGGTGCTAAGTGCGGTCAGAATGCGACGTAACTCGTCGTTATGCAGCTCCAACTCGATATGATGCACGCGCAGGCTATCGACAGCCTCACGCTGTGCCTGCACTAGATCCACCCCGGCGGCTTCATTCGCTATCATTTGGGCCTTCTGAAACAGTGTATCAATCACTTGCAGGCACGAATTAGTGTTACGCGGTGGGGGTGGGCTTATTCATGCTTGTGGCTTCTTGCGAAGTTTATTGGTTAAACGCGGATAATTTAATGCAGAGTAGTGCCCTTACTGGGCATTGTTGCATAAATTGCAATTGAGTTGAAGCGACGTTATTTCTCGACCCTCTTCAGATTTTCACCGAGACCGGCATGCCCAGATTGGTCATCATGTTCAGTGCAGACGCGCTGAC
>CAJASG010000243.1 GCA_903944555.1 uncultured beta proteobacterium | reverse complement strand
TTGGGCCGTGCTCAAGGAGGCCGTTTGCGCTGTGGTCAGGGCCACCACTTGCGTGGTGCCCAGGGCCGCTACGTTGGCAGTCGATAGCGAGACGATTTGGCTGGTTTTAAGGGCCGCGAAGCCAGCACTATCCAAAGAATTGATTAGAGCAACTACCTGTCCCGTATTCAGTGAAACAATTTGAGCAGTAGTAAGAGAAACAACTTGGTTAGAACCAAGTGCCGCAACATTAGTCGTGGAAAGGGCTGTGATTTGACTCGTTTTCAATGCCACCAAATCCGCTGTCTGAATCACTACAACTTGTGCGCTGGTCAACGCATCAATTTGTGCGGTGCTCAATGAGGCCGTTTGCGCTGTGGTCAGGGCCACCACTTGTTCTGTGGTTAAAACTGAAATTTGGCTGCCCAAGAGGGAGGCAACGTCTCTTGTCTCCATAGCAGAGAATTGAGCGCTAGATAACGCAACGATCTGCGAGTTGCTTAGCGACGCTGCTTGAGCAGTAGTCAGCGCTACGACTTGTGCGGTTCTAAGGGCGGCAACATTGGTTGTTGACAGAGCAGAAAGTTGATAGGTAGTGAGTCCGGCGAAATCTTCAGTCGAAAATCCTGCGACTTGGGCACTGGTCCAAGCCGCAACCTGTGCAGTTGTGGCACCTAGTATGAAATTATTAACTGCCATGATGATCCCCAATCCTGAATTTTTACTTCTAATTTATGGGTTGCTGGCCTCACCGCTCCCCAGCAACCTTCAAAATTTAACAATGGACGTCAAGCACTGAGCGTAAATCCATTGCCCAATCAAACTTATCAACGGCTCAAACTAAAAAAACTTAAACATCAGTCGCCACTACTTAAACTCGCGACCATTACACAGCGATTTTGAAATTACTCTTGTTTGATAAATCGCTTGGACTCCTCCATTATGCGACCTGCTTAAGCCCAGGATATAGGGACCCCACGTACTGAAACACTACTATCGCATAGCGTTCTCTGGTATGAACCGGATGCGCTGCTGGCTCACCCATTCAACAGCCAACCCCTCACCTCATTGGTTTACTTGAAGCTAATTATTCGCAAATCGCAGCGGCAGTTCCTACGAACTTGCTTGCGGTACAGGCGCCATGTTGTTCCGCAATTCACTGAGCACCACAGCCAAGACCACCATGGCGCCGCCAATAGCCGCCTTCCAGGTCAGCAACTCAGCTAACCACAACCAAGCGAACAGTGCGGCAAATACAGGCTCCATCGCATAGATGAGTGCAGCCTTGTCAGCGGACACATGGCGCTGCGCCATGGCCTGTAAAAACAGCATGCCTGCAGTGGCAACAATGCCTAGGTAGGCCAAGCCCAGCAGTATCGATAAGTCCAATCGGGAAGGCAGCGTTTGTAGCTTGTCCGTTCCCAAGGCGTCCAACAGCATCCAGAGGCTGCCCAGCAGGGCCATCCAAACGATCTGCGTTGCTGCGAGTTGCCGGGGCACATGCAGGCTGGCCCGGCGCGACAACACAATCACATACAAGGCATATGCCAGCGCACCAAAAATGGTGGCCGCATCAGCCAGCAAGTTCGCACCACCTTCCCATGACATCAATCCAATGCCAGCACAGGCCAGCACCGCGGCACCAAGCACTGACACCGTCAAACGGGTTCCGAACAAAATCCCAAGAAGCGGCACCATGAGCACATTGAGACTGGTCAAAAAAGCGCTTCGATTGGAGGAGATGAACTGCAGCCCAAAGGCCTGAACCACATAGGAAATCAGCACCAAGGCCCCCAGCAGGCCACCATCCAGCCAAGTCCGCCGTGGCACCCGAAGGGCAAACGGTGCCATGCACACGGCGGCGATCAAAAACCGCAGCGCCGACACCTCAACACCACTTAAATGCGCAGTTGCCAGCTTGAGTACCGGGAATGTTGCGCCCCAGACCAGAGTGACAAACAACAACGCGAGCACATGGGTGTTCAATGCCACACCATAGGCCCGCAGCATCCCCTTGCTTCCCGCTTATTCGCCCAGATAGGCAGCGCGCACCTTGGGGTCGTTCAGCATTTGTTTGGCGTCGCCAGTCATGGTGACAAT
>CAJASG010000242.1 GCA_903944555.1 uncultured beta proteobacterium | reverse complement strand
GGTGCTGCAGGCTGCCGAACAGGAGCAATTGCTGGCCGAAGCGCGGGCGAACCTGCCCACCGAGGATGCCCTCACCGAGCAGGACCGCGAGGCACTGGCCACGGTGCAGATTGCCCAGTGGCGCAAGACTGCAGGCTTTACCGGTGCGAACAGCGAGGTGAACATCGATGAAGAGGGCCGGGTGGCCTGGTTTGTGGACCTGGGCAATGACGGACGCATCACGCTGCATGCCGATAAGCGCACCATCCACGCGACGTTGTTGGGTGCTGAAATCGCGTCTTTGGGGGGGGAGTTGGAAATCGGCGTGCGCGACGACTATTGGACGGAAGACGAGCCCGGCTTGCGGGTATTTCGGGTTTTCAAAGGTCTGCCACCCAACGAGCGGCGTGCCTGGAAAGAGCGGCTTGAAATTTTGCGTGACAGTTTGCGGAAAAACGCCAATACCCGGGCTTGAACGCCAGTGTCACTGCCGGTCCGCCGTTAAAAATGGACCTGCGCCAGTGCGTGGACATCCACCCGCGCTTTCAGTCGGGCTGCCAGCAAATACAAACCCCCTAACTTGCGGTGCAGCAGCAAGGCGTCAATCGGCGGAATCTGCCAAAACTCGCGGTCCAGCCCGAGTGCCATGCCTGCCTCGCGCAGTCGCGCCGCCATGTCCGTGCTACCAAAATCATAGGCTCCCGCACGGCGCACCGGTTCCAACGCAAGATCCACCAGTTCCAGCACGGCGAGCTGGTGTTTTTCCTGGGTGCTGGCGTCAAAGTAGCCCAGGGCCAAAGCGGCTTTTCGCATGCTGTCGTGGTCACCCGACACGGCACCCGCCATCAGGCGGCGGTAGCCCTTGACCATGGTGGCCTTGTACGGCCGGGTGGCACCAAAGTCCAGCAGGATCAGCTGGCGGGAATCGCGGTCGTAGCGGTAGTTGGCAAAGTTGGGGTCGGTCTGAATCAGCTGAAACTCGAACAGCTCGCGAAACAGCAGGCCAATCAGCAAGCCAACAATGTGGTCGCGCTCTGCCTGGGGTGCATCCACCAGGGACTCAACCGGCACGCCGCCCACATAGGACATGGCCAGCACGCTCTTGGTGGTCAGGTCTGCATGCAGCGCAGGCACCACAAACGCGGGGGATTCGGCCAGCAGCTCGGCGTAGCGCTGCAGGTAGCTGCCTTCGCGCTCGTAATCGGCCTCGTCGTGCAATTGCTGCTTGGCTTGTCGCAGCAGCGCTTTCAGGTCCAGTTCTTTGGGTAGCAGGCCTGACATGCGCAGCAGGCTGGCCACGTTGTCCACATCGCTGTCGATGCTCTCCCGCACACCGGGGTACTGGATCTTGATCGCCAACACCCGGCCGTCTTTGCGCTGCGCCCGGTGCACCTGTCCGATCGACGCGGCCGCCACGGGGGTAAATGAAAACTCGTCAAAATGCCGGTCCCACCCGGCGCCCCAACTGGCGTCCAGCACTGCCAGCACCTGCTTTTTGGGCATGGCTTGTGCGTCCGAGCGCAGTCGCCCGAGTATTTCGGCCAGCGCGGGCGGTAGCAGGTCGCCAGAATCCATGGAAATCAGTTGTCCTACCTTCATGGCAGCCCCGCGCAGCTGCACCAGTTGCTGCGTGACCCGGCGCGCGTTGGCAGGGGTCAGCAACAAGTCGCTCACGCGCGGGCGCTTGCCCTGGGCCACTTGCCGCACCCCTTCGGCCAGCATGCCGCCCGCCACACCCGTGGCCATGCTGCCCAGGCGGGCCAGCCGCGACCAGCGCCCGCTGGGGACGGCGGCACTCACGGTGGGTGGTACATCGGGCAAGGAGGGTTTGGCTTTGGTAGAGGTTGTCACGCCCCAACTTTAGCCGCGATTGGGCTGGGCTGCAGGCAACGCCGTTGTATTCCATATTGGGCGCCTGCATCGGTGGGCATGTCGCAAAACAAGACCCCCGTTCGTGGGGCTGGTGGTCTACACCGGGGATCGAAAAGAGTCACACAGCTACCGGGATAGACTGCCAGGAAGCTGTCATTGACGGTTGTATTTTCTTGGGGCGTAGATGCCCACACCGGGATGCGTGCTATCCACTGAATGCATAATAAATTAAGTCCGCCTACGCACTCAGGTGAGAGCTAAGCCAAGTCTCTGGCGCAGGTAGTGCTCTTTTCAGCGCTGGGCTTTCAATGATTACACCGGACCAACAGCCAGAAAATTCTCATCCCACGGTGCTAGCTGAACCAGTCAATACCGCGCGGGTACTGCGACAACGCGCTGAGGCGATTCAGCATGAAGAGGCAGACAAGCTCCAAGCGCAGTCCCCCGAAATGATCAAACTGGCGTTGCACGAACTGCAGGTACACCAGATTGAACTGGAGATGCAAAACGAAGAACTGCGCCGAGCGAAGGACCAACTGGAGGATGCACAGGATCGTTACATCGATCTATACGATTTCGCGCCAGTGGGCTATTGCACCCTTGGCGAACAAGGCTTGATCCTGCAAGCCAACCTGACCATGGCAGCCCTCTTGGGCGTGCCACGCGGCACACTGATCAAACAGCCCATTGGAAAGTTCATGTTCGGGCAAGATTCTGGTACTTTCCACCTGATGCGCCAGCAGCTCATCAAGACCGGCAAGCCGATGGCGTGTGAGCTACGGCTGGTCAAGGCGGACGGTAACCCGCACTGGGTTCACTTGGCAGCCACGGTTGCGCCAGACAAAGGCGGCAACTGGCTATTGCGCATCGTTGTGGCTGACATTGCCGTCCTCAAGGATACCCAGGCTCAGGCTAATGCCATCATTCGCGACAACACTGAGCTTCAGCGAATGGCGACCGAGGTTCTCGCGTCGAAGATTCAGCTGCAGGCCATGCTGACTGGCATTCCTGTCCCGTTTTTCATCAAGGACGCGCAGAGCCGCTTTCTTTTGATGAACCAAGCCTGTGAGGAACAATGGGGCACGCGTCTCGCGGACTTGCTCGGAACCGACGCGAGTCAGTTATTTCCAGCCGAGCAAATGGCGGGATTCCTTTCTGCAGACCAGAAGGTATTTGAGGGGGGATGTGCCCTTGATTTTGAGGAAGGGATATGGAATGCTTCTCTCCAACAAAACCGTATCGGTCACACCTTCAAGAAGCCAATTTATGACGATGCTGGCAAGCCTTTGTACCTGGTCTGCGCCACCATCGACATCACTGAACAAAAGATGGCGCAACTGGCCTTGGAGCGGTCCTTGCGCGAAAAGGAAGCCCTGCTCAAGGAAGTCCACCACCGGGTCAAAAACAATCTGCAGGTGATCACCAGTCTGTTGCGGCTGGAGAGCGGGCGCAGCGACAACCCTACGGTCAAATCAGTAATGGGCGACATGCAGGGGCGTGTTCGCGCGATGTCAATGCTGCATGAATCGCTGTACCGCTCGGGCACATTGGCATCGATTGATCTGGGAAGTTATATCAAGAATCTCGCCACCCAGGTAATACGCTCGTTGCAAACCCAAGGCGGCTCCGTTGCGCTCAAGTTCGACGTGAACACCGTGGAAGTAGGTATTGACCAGGCAACTCCCTGTGGCTTGTTGGTGAGTGAACTACTCTCTAACTGTCTAAAGCATGCCTTTCCCGATGGTCGCGATGGCGAGATTCGTATTGAGCTCCAGCCCGTAGAGGGTGACGCCATGTGGTGCCTGCGGGTGAGCGATACCGGGATTGGAATAGCGGCTGACTTCGAGGCACGTTCACAAGACTCGCTGGGCCTGCAGCTGGTGGGCGACCTGTGCAAACAACTGCACGGCACGCTGGAGGTTGTCCCCACGCTGGGAGCTAAGTCGGGAGCTTCATTTGCTGTGACCTTCCGGGTGGACAAGCCTGCAGCTTTGGCAATTGCGGTCTGATACCTGCCGTTCGTGGTCGACAGCAACCGCCGCAGTTTGCTGTGATTTGTGCTTCTAAGGCCCGCAGATACTGCGCAAGCAGCTCATAAATTGATAGCGAAATGATTCACTCCGACAGCGGCTTAAGCAGCTCCGCCAAATCCCCTTCGGTGAACAGCGGTTGCTTGCGCCCGGTGGCACCGCTGTACATGCTGTCGGCCAGCGCGGCCTTGCGGTCTTGCAGCGCCAGGATGCGCTCCTCAATCGTGCCCTGGGCCACCAGCTTGTAGACAAACACGGTGTGCGTCTGGCCGATGCGGTGGGCGCGGTCGGTGGCCTGGTTCTCCGCGGCCGGGTTCCACCACGGG
>CAJASG010000241.1 GCA_903944555.1 uncultured beta proteobacterium | reverse complement strand
GTGATACCAATGCCACCGCCGATCAGCACCACCGGTGTGTTGCCGCGATCGATATGAAAATGGCCAGACGGCGCACGCACCTGCAACTGGCTTCCCACCTCTACATGGTCGTGAAAATAGTTGGATGCAGCGCCTGGCAAGACCGCACTACCAATGGGAGCCGGAGCCCGCTTGATAGAGACCCGGTAGCGGCTTGGCTGCGGCGCGTCCGACAGCGAATAGCATCGAACCACGGTCTCCGTACCGCCCAAGGCGGATGGCACATCCAGCCGAAAGGTGAGAAATTGACCCGGCAAAAATGGTGGCAGCGGCTTGCCGTCTTCGGGCACGAGGTAGAAGGAGCAGACCTGCTCGGTTGCGTCTTCCAGCACCTTGCGCTCCACATGAAAGGTACGCAACCCAGACCAGGCAGCGGTGACGGGCTCTTGCACATCCACTGGAACGGCCGTAGTCACGGCCAAGTCGAACTCTTTGACCACGCCACGCAGTGTGCGGTAAGCCTGCCAATGGCCCCAAAACTCAACACCCATGTAGATGGCGAGTTGGAGCAGGATTCCGCCTGCAATCCAGAGCAGTAGGTGCAAGGAAGTCATAAGTTAACTGAGCATAGGCTCAGCTTCTTAAAGCACCCTTAACGCAAATCAAACAAACACGAGCAGGCCAGGCTGTGTTGGGCGTTGGGCTACGGCAGCAGATCGGCCACGCCGTCCCACGCTTCGGGGGCCAATCGACCCTCGTAACGCGCGACCACTTTGCCTTTTAAATCCACGAGCAGGGTCAGTGGCAGCTTGGTGGGGATTGGCACACCAGCGTCTTGGCGCAGGGTGATTAGGCCTGCAGATGCGGGCCGGGTTTGCGCCAGAATACGCTCATAGGCCTTCCAGTCATCGCTGTTGCGATCGACATTGACCGTCACCAAGGCAAAAGGCTTGTTACGCCAACCGGCCTGGTTGGTGCGCAATTCGGGCAAGCTATCCCGGCACACCGAACACCCGGTGGACCAATAAAACACAATGGCCACCTTGTCTTTTAGCTGCTGCGCATCAAAGCGCTCGCCCGTGAGGGTACTGGCTTGCAGCGGAGCCAAAAATGTTTGGGGCAGCGGCGCTTGGGCCTGTGCAAACAGTGCCATGAATGAAATAGCTGCAAATGCAACCCCCACTTTTTTGTTCATCGGGCCGCCTTGGGTGAATGGTGAAAGAGCCAGTTAGTCGTTGCGCGACACAAAATCTTACCCCACCAGACCACAAACAGAACCCACTTGGTTAGAGCTTGGTTTAAAGTGGCGCTTTGCGATTGTTCGAACAACAAATTGCCCAGACTAGAAGTTGATGCTGAAAAAGTCGACTCGTTGCGGGCGGGGAGGATCGAAATGACACACGCCAATGTCCAACCCCTAGCGCTCGGGGACACTGAAGACGACCGCATCGCAAACGATGCAAAGGTGCACTTCCTGCGAGTTTCAGTCGGACTATTGCTGGCCGGCGGCCTTGTTTCCTTGCTGCTTCAGCGCATCGTTATTCCTGATCAACCTATCCGCTCGTTAGGCCCGACGTTGATCATTTTGGTGGCAATAGCGGTCTGGGGTTTGTTGGTTTACGGCAGGACTCGCGCAGCCGCCTCCGTGCTGACGATCGGAATTTGGACGGTGGTGAGCATGGTGATCACCGTTACCGACGGGGTGCGGTCCCCCATGATCGCCAGTTATTCGGTGAGCATCATCACCACAGGGTGGTTACTGAGCACCCGAGCAGCATGGGTAATGGCAAGTGCCACCGTGGTGGGAATGTTTGGTCTGGCAATTGGCCAGTTGACCGGGGTCTTGACGATGCTGCCCTCGGTGCCACCGCTGCTGGGTGCGGGGGTTGCCGGAATCGTGTTCATCGTCGCGGCCCTGTTGGTGGTTGCCGCAGTTCGTGTCAACCAAAATCGCCTGGCAGAACTCCGCAGGGTGGGCCGCGAACTGGCCCAGCGCACGCAGGATCTGGAAGCCGCCCTCCTCCATATGCAAGAGCTGGTGCGCGCGCGTGATGAAAGTGAAAACCGTTTCCGCGGGTTGATGGAGAACATTGAGGGCGTTGCGGTGCAAGGCTACGCACTGGATGGCACGGTCACCTACTGGAACACCGCAGCGCAGCGCTTGTACGGCTATAGCTCAGCCGAGGCCATGGGCAGCAACCTGCTGGACCTGATCATTCCCGAAGAGATGCGGGACGGGGTCACGCAGGCCATGCTGCAGATGGCGGCCACCGGTGTGGCGATTCCCGCCAGCGAGCTCGTTCTCACATCCAAAAGCGGGGCAGCGGTGCCGGTTTTTTCCAGCCATGCGCTAGTGCATCCCACCGGCCGCCCGGCCGAGCTGTTTTGCATGGACATTGACCTGAGTGTGCGCAAGCAGTATGAGGCCGAGCTGATTGCCGCCAAGTCGGATGCGGAGCGGGCCAATCGGGCCAAGTCCACCTTTTTGACGGCGGTGAGCCACGATTTGGGGCAACCCTTGTCCGCACTGTCGCTCCTGGTCAGCGTGCTCAAGCAGAGTGCGCCGCAGTCCACCAACCGGCTAACCCAGAACATGCAGGACTGCGTGGACGGCATGACCGGGCTGCTCACCGATTTGATGGACATGAGCAAGCTGGATGCAGGGGTGGTCAGTCCCACACCGACCGACTTTGCGGTCGACGCGCTGTTGGCGTCGGTCGTCTCTGTGCACTCGGTGGAAGCGTTGATGAAGGGCTTGCGCATGCGCAGCCGCAGGTCTGCGGCATTTGCCCATACCGACTTCAAACTGGTGCAGCGGATTCTGGGCAATCTGGTCTCCAACGCAGTGCGCCACACGTCAAGCGGTGGCGTGTTGCTCGCCTGCCGCGTACGCGCGGGCCAACAATGGGTAGAGGTATGGGATACCGGCGTCGGCATTGCGCCCGACAAAACCGAGCTGGTCTTTGAAGAGTTCACCCAGCTCAAGGATGACGCCAGAACCATAGGCAGCGGCCTGGGCCTGGCGATTGTCGCCAAGACCGCCCGGTTGCTGGGCCTGCAAGTCCGCCTGCAGTCCCGCGTGGGCCGGGGCTCCATGTTTGCCATTGCACTGCCGCCAGGACGAGCTTGCGATGTAGTGGGCCAAGTGCTGGTGCCGCCGCGCCTGCGGCCCAGCCGGATCGGCCTGGTGGACGACAACGCCATGCTGCTGGAGTCACTGGTCTTTGCCTTGGAAGATGCCAAGTACGAAGTGGTGGCGGCCACCAATGCCAAAGACCTGCTAGAGCGTCTGGACGACCAGGCGCCCGACATCGTGATCTCCGACTACCGGCTGGGCGCGGGCGAAACCGGGATTGATGTGATTGACGCCACACGGCGGGCATTTGGTGCCGACTTACCCTGCCTCATCATTACCGCAGACACCGGGCCCGCCTTGAGCGTGGCAATGGCAAAGCGGAACATTGCGGTGCTGTACAAGCCGCTGGACGTGGCCGTGTTCCTGGCTTTTGTCCGGGAAGCAACTGAACGCCGCAAGCTACTGGACGGTTTGCATGGCTAGGCACAAATCCGCCCACGCCTTGGCTTTGTCACCACTGTTGCGCAGCAACACCTTGGGGTGGTAGGTCACCACCACGGCAATGCCCTGGTAGCGGTAGACGGTGCCACGCAACTTGCCCAGCGGCAATGACGCCAGCGCAGGCTGCTCGCTGAGCAGCAACTGGTTGGCAAAGCGCCCCATGGCGAGGATGATTTTGGGTTGCACCAGTGCGATTTCACGCTGCAGGTAGCCCGCACATTGAGCCAACTCGGTCGCCTGGGGAATGCGGCTGTGGGGTGGGCGGCACTTCACCACGTTGGTCAAATGGGCACCGGTCGCGCCGGCGCCCGTCCGGCTGGCACCCACGGCTTTGAGCATGTTATCCATCAACACACCGGCCGCCTCGGTGAACGCAAGCCCCGCGCGGTCTTCGTCCTCATCAGGCGGGTCGCCCACCACCATCCAGTCAGCCTGACCGGGGGTTGTAGGGGCTCGCAGCGTTGAATTTTTACGCCCGGCAGACAAGCCGCAGGCTTGACAAGCGGCGGTGGCGGTGACCAGGGCCTGCCAATCCATGGCACCTAGAGTACCTGGTTGGACAACCGCCACGGACACGCCCGCCGGTGGTGTCCGGAGGGATGTGGGAGCTGGCGGCAAGGTCTGCCGCATGGGGGGTTCTGCGCCGGCAACGCGGGTGGGGGTGGGCAAAAATTCGGTGCCAGGCAGCCAGACGTGCACACCCATCTCTTGCAGCATGGCGCGTTGGCGGTCGTCGAGGTCAAGGGCCATTCAAAACTTCTATTCAGTTGGGGTTCACAGCTTGAGGCTCATGACCACCGCGTCTTCGCGTTGGCCGTGCCCCGCAGGATAGTACTGCTTGCGCTGCCCCATGCGGCGGTAGCCATGGCTTTCATACACCTGCAGGGCGCGCAAATTACCGACCCGCACCTCCAGCCACAGCCACTCGGCACCCTGGCCGCGGGCCCACAGGGTCAGGGCGTCCAGCATCACTTTGGCCCAGCCCTGGCCCTGATGCTCGGGGGCCACGGTGATATTGAGCAGGTGCACTTCGTCCACCCCCTTCATAGCGACAAAGTAGCCCAGCACCGTGCTGCCGGCCACTAACACCTGGGCCTGGTAGCCCGAGTGCAGCGCATCCAGAAAATTGGTGTGGTTCCAGGGGTGGGCGTAGGCGCGCTGTTCCACCTGCAGCACCGCATCCAGCCACGGGGCTAGCAACGGCTCAAACTGCACTTCAATGGGTTGGGGCAAGGCGCTCATGGGATCAATCGGCTGCAGCGGCCTGCGCCAACAGCAAGGCTTGCGCCGCAGCTTTTTCAGCAGCACGCTCTTCGGTGGTTTTGGCGACTTTGTCGCGAATGTAGATGGGCAAGGCCTGCGCCGCAGGCACCGCCCTGCCCTGCGCCAACAAACCGGGTGCGAGGCGCAACAGGGCGGAGGCGCTGGGCAGGGCGGTAATGCGTGGCACACCGCCGACAGCCGCCAACCCTGGCAAGCGTTCGCCGTAGACCGTGAACACATTGCCGGCCAAGGCCGTGGCAGCCGGGGTCACCTGCAACTCTTCCGGCCGCACCAAATGGCTGCCTTGCACCTCAGTCCACCGGCCGCCCTCGAAGGCATAACTGGCGGTGTACATCTCATCCATGCGGGCGTCCAGCAGCACGGTGATTTCTCCACGCGGCTCATCCGCCAATGCCGCACACCGCGCCTCTTCGGCCACCGCCAGCAATGACGCCACGGGCAACACCGGCACGTTCGCACCAAAGGCCAGGCCCTGCGCCACCGAGCACGCCGTACGCAAGCCGGTAAACGAGCCCGGCCCGCTGCCAAAGCAAATGGCGTCCAGCGCGTCAAACTTCAGATCGGCCTGCTGCATCAGCTCCAGAATAGCGGCGATCAGCCCGGTGGACGCCTGTGCGCCCCCTGCGCCCTCGTGCTGCCACTGCTGCACGCTCCCGTCCACCGTGCGGGCCACGGCAATGCTCATCACATCGGTACTGGTGTCAAATGCCAAAAGGTTCATAAATTTATAGCCAAATCAGGCTCTAGGCCCCGTGGATACTGCGCAAGCAGCTCCTGTTTTAGGAGCGACCGGCATCGCCTTGCGCACGCCAAACACAATGCCGGCGGTGACCAGCGTCAGCCCGGCCAGAACATTCCAGCTCAAGGACTCGCCCAGCACCAGAGCGGCCGCTATGGCCGACAAGCCAGGCACCAGGGCGGTGATCATGGTGGAGCGCACCGGCCCGAAGTGCTGGATCATTTTGGTAAAGGCAATACCGGAGATCACCACCGAACCCACGCCCTGAAAAAACATCTGGAACGCCACATCCCCCAGCGGCGCCACCCAAACTTTGCCCGGCACCCAGTGCAATAGCAGCAACAGGCTGTAGACCGGCACATAGACCACAAAGGCCAACGCAGTGATGGCAATGGTGGCCCGCACTGCGTCCAGTGCCAGGCGGCGCACCAGCACGCTGTAGGTGGACCAGACCATGGACGAAGCAATGAACAACACGTCGCCCCGCCAGATGCCACTGCCGTCCAGCGCATGCAGCAGGCTGGCGCCACCCACCAACAGGTCGCCACCGACAATCAACACCAGCCCCAGCGCCCGGGTGGCGCTGATGCGCTCACCCAGCACCACGATGGCCAGCAAGGCAGTCCACAGCGGCAGGCTGCCGGGCATCAGCACCGAGGCGTGGGCCGCCGGGGCAAACACAAAACCGTTATAGGCCAGCATGGCGTACAGCAGGCCGCCGAACACCCCCACTTGCAGCGTGGTGCGCAAGGGCAGGGGCGACAGGCCCAGCAGGGAACTGCCCGCATTGCCAAAGCCGGGCATGCCGTCCGCGCGTCGCAGGCGATCGCGCTGGCTCAGAAACCAGCCCCAGGGCAGCAAAATCAGGCTGGCACCCAAGATGCGGGCGTACACGATGTCAAACGGGTTGAGCACCCCACCGCGTGCCGGGTCGGCCGAGGCGCGGGCAATGACGATGAAAGCGGTCCAGATCGTCACCGTGACCACTGCTGCCAGCAAACCTACGGTTTTGGGCGACAAACGCGGGGCGGTGGTGGGACGGGACTGGGACATGGGGTGATTATCGGGCTTGAGGCGCAGCGCACCGGGGTGGCGGGATAATCGGGCCATGCCTTTTCGTGTTTTACCGATCGCCCTACTGTTCTCCGTACTGTGCGGCCTGATGGCCGCAGCGCAGGCCCAAAAACTCCCGCCGGACGTGGATGCGGCCTTGGCCCGCGCCAAGGTGCCCCGTGACGCCGTATCGGTACTGGTGATCGACGCCGATCCAACCGCCAAAGGCGGCAGCGCCAACAACGCCCCACGCCTGAACCACCGCAGCAACGTGCCCATGAACCCGGCCTCGGTCATGAAGCTGGTCACCACCTTTGCCGCGCTGGACCTACTGGGCCCCGCCTACACCTGGCGCACGCCGGTTTTCCTGGAGGGCGCGGTGCGCGAGGGCACCCTGTACGGCAACCTGTACATCCAGGGCCAGGGCGACCCCAAGCTGGTGCTGGAGCGCCTGTGGCTGCTGCTGCGCCGGGTGCAGGGGCTTGGCATCCAATCCATTGCGGGCGACATCGTGCTGGACAGCGGCGCGTTTGCGGTGCAGCCAAGTGACCCCGCCAGTTTCGACGGCGAACCCCTGCGCCCCTACAACGCCGCGCCCGACGCACTGTTGCTCAACTACAAGGCGGTGGCGATGACCTTCACCCCCGACCGCACCGCCAACCTTGCGCAGGTGCAGTTTGACCCGCCGCTGGCCGGGGTGCAG
>CAJASG010000240.1 GCA_903944555.1 uncultured beta proteobacterium | reverse complement strand
CGCCAGTAGTTGATGGCCGACTCGATGTCGGTGATGTGAATGCCTGCCAAGTGCTTCCGGCGTGCCTACGCGCCCGGTCCGTCATGAGGGGAGCGCATCATAGCCCGACGCGCCCAACCCGCGCCGCCACAAGGCCAGCTTGCCCCCGGGCGGGCCGTTAAACTCAGCCCCATGACTGACCTTGCCGACGACCTAGACGCCAAACTCCAGCAACCCCGCCTGTGGCGCAGCGACGGCTGGACCGCCCGTGTAATCAAAAACGAAGACGACGATGGCTGGGCTGTAGCAATGACCAAGGAGGGCGAACCTGAACCCGCGCTGGTGGGGCCCTGGACCATGGGCCGGGACAAGAAAAACCCCAAACCGCTGGATGGCCCGGCGTTCAGCACGCTGGTGAAAACCGCATCGGAGTTTGTGCGGCGCAACGAACAGCATCTGCACGCCACGCTACACCAAAGCATCAATGTGACCTGCGGGAGCGCGCGTGTGACGGTACTGCTCGACATCGTGCCCGATGACGACAACCCCTATGCCACCTTGTCCGCGCAGGACGAGGCGGGCGAGCAGTTGGCACAGTGGCGGGTTGCCCCCAGCTTCAAACTGAACCGGGCCAGCGCCAGCGCTTGGGCCGACGGTGGCTATTTAAAACCCCGTTGACTCACCGCCAAACACAGCGGGTGGTATTCTTATCCCATGAAAATATTTGCTAAATGGCTGCTCAGCGCCGCGGCTTTACTGGCCGTGGCCAACCTGTACAGCGGCGTTCAGGTGAAAAGCTTCTCGGCGGCCTTGATTGCAGCGCTGGTGATCGGACTGTTTAACGCCCTGCTGCGCCCGATCCTGGTCGTGCTGACACTGCCAGTTACGGTAGTCACGCTGGGACTGTTCCTGTTCGTCATCAATGCGCTGATGTTTTGGTCGGCCGCGGGTGTGCTGGACGGCTTTCATGTGCAGGGCTTTGCTGGCGCGCTGATTGGCTCGCTGATTTACTCAGCACTGTGCATCGTGATCGACTCAGCGCTCAACCGGGTTTTCTCGAAGTAGCTGCGCGATTTGGCGGGCGCGGGTGTCCACGATGGATGCCTCAATGTGGTCGACGGCCGCCCCGCCCTTGCCAATCAACTCTTGCGCCGCCTTGAGCCGGATGAGTGCCGCCGCAAAGTCCAGCTGCGCCACATTCACCTCCGCCTCCGCTCGAATCGCCCCCAAAGTACGGCCCTGTGCGGCATAGGCGCTGGAAAGCAATTGCCAGGCCTGCGCATCACGCGGGTGGTCTGCCAGCCAGGTTTGCAAGTGCTGGGCTGCTTGCGCCAACTGGCTGCTTTGCGAACGAATCTGCAACTGCGCCTGCACCCGTAAAAACAGCTCGGCGCGGCTGCTCCCCAGCCCAGATGCAGTACCTTGCACGCCCAAAAGCCCAACTGCCCGCGGGCCGTCCCCCTGCGCCAATGCCAACTCGGCGCCCAGAAGGCGTGCCAAGCGTGCGGCGGCTGCATTGCCTGCTACCTGCTCGGTCAACCGGGTCCACAGGCGTTGGGCTGGTACAAAGTCACGCAGTTTGAGCGCCGCCAGGCAGGCACCGTACAGCGTCCCCGCTTGCTGCGGCGGGGTCAAGCGCGCCAATTGCGCGGCCTGCGCTTGCACCGCCCAAGCCCGAAGGTCGTCCACCGACGCGTTCGACAGCACGCGTGCCCGCGCGGCAATCATGGACTGGTCCAGCTCCGGCGCGTTGGCGGGCTGTTGTGTGGTGGTGGCGGAAGACTTGCCGACCGAGGCCGAATTCGTGGCCACTTTGAAATCGACGCGAGTGTCGGGCACACTGCCACCGCT